>JBDTCS010000196.1:0-19684 GCA_039923455.1 Kapaibacterium sp. (SeqCode)
TCAACTAGCTCCGCTCTATGTCCGCTAGATTGTAGACAAGAATCCGAATTCGCGAGCGGTCCGTAGGGTCGGAACCGACAGAATAGAGAAGTTTATCATCTTGTGAAATGAAATTCTTCGTAGAAGCTGAGCAGGTAATCTGCTTACTCCTTCTTAGTCCGCTCCGCGCAAAGAGCATAAAACAGTCTTCGTTGTTAGCAGTCCGGTTTTGAAATAAAACGACATCGGTCCCAAGCGAAGTGTTAATTCTATTTCCGATGTCGAAGCGAGTCGACATCTTGATTCGGCGCATGCTTCCTTTGACTCCAACTTCTATCATCGCTCCTGAATCGCTCACCAAGCACAGAGTGTCAGACGCAGTGAAATTTCCTTCAAGTATGTGGTGCGATTTTATGGGCAAATCACGCTCGGAGACGAGACTATCGTTCTGAAGAACGGATAGTTTGATACCTCCTGTTACATTGGGGGATTCGGAAAGAACCCATGAGAGATCACCCACTTGATTGTGCTCAAGAGCACTTCCAAGATATCTACCAAAAGGCCTTCTGGTCTCGCTTGATAGATCGGATTTATATTTTTTAGAAATATAACTGTAGGTCTCAGTCATCATTGTTACGCTTTGGCCGTAGACAACGGTATCCACTGGGTGGCCAAATCCAATAAAATATGCGTGGACGAAATCTCGTGCGTCCCTCCAAACAACTTTTTCATACTCTAACTTACTTGGATCTTCGAACTCCGGTAGGCTGTCCATAGATAATAGCTTGCCTGCAAGTGAGCATTGAACCAAGTGTTTGGTTTGAGGATTGTAGATTTGAAAAGCATTGGACGTTCCAATGAAGGTGAGAAGAAGCCCACCAAATTCAGCAGGTTTTTGAAGTCGCACCTCCGGGACGCGAAAGGAATCGACCGCTTGAAATGAGGAGAGATCGATCGCTACTTCTGTCGCGTTAATAGCAGAATCAAGTAGATGATAATCCCTATCGAATCCCGTAGCGCTTCCAATTTTGTGTGAGGTCAGGAGATGTCCCGAATCGTCTAACGAAAACACCTGACCGAGCAAACCATCCAGACGAGAGCTCATCACTTTCGGTAACGTCACACATGGAAGCGATATGCCTTCGTAGGAGCTGACATCCTCAGAATCAGCAATGATGACTATGTTTGCATGGGTCCGCAAGTAGCATGAAACGTTATTCCATCCAAACCTCACTTCGGAATTGCAGGGAGCGCAAAATGGCCGACTCCCTATAATTAGCACGGTAAAGCTTTTGTGCTGAAGACCAGCGATCGCCTCCGCCGATTTTCTGATTGCAGCAAGCAACGATGCAGTATCCGAAGCCCGGATCACCTTGAGGGGATAGATCTGAAGAATCACTGAAATAATTAAGACATTTACAAGTGTACCAAATCGAGAGATTGACATAGAGTAATAACCAAATAATGTTAATGAGCTCGGGGGTTACATGCAGTAGCCGTTCACTGTGTTTGCAAATCTACGGCCTCAAACTCCAGGGACGTGTAACACCGACAGTAAACTGGGTCTGATCTTTTTCGATCGCTTCCAAAATTCCTTGAGAGATCTCATCATTTGTTAGCCACCTCGAGGTCTCTCCTTCCAAAATAAACCCGAGCACTACGCGTCTATAGTTTGAAGAAAGGAGCGGCTGCGATTGAATGTTCGAATCTACACTGTTGCGGCTCGGATCATCAACAGAACTTCCAAGGATTTTGAAATATCTAAAGTTGGGTTGATCATTGTAGACGTCGTCAAAGATGATCTTGTCGGTCTCGATCGCATCGGAGTGGACCCATGCTATCCCTGTGCTTAGCGCGCCACGTTCCTTGATGGCGAGATCGACTGCTTGCGAAAGCTGCTCAAGATTTCTATAGTCAACGATGCAGGGATGCATTCGCTGTTGCTCCATTTGCGTTATGTCGAGACGAAGCCGCTCGAAACCGGAAGCGGTCGTCGCAAGAACGGAAACATCATTCCCGATTTCTATCAATGCCTTGACGAGGGGTCGCAACAGTCCGGTGCCACCGACGACTAAAATATGAGCCATTGCTTTTGACTTGCGCCATTGATCATAACGGATTAACGGATCAGTGTGCCCGTGAGTTACAGACCCCTAATATTATTGCTTTCGCGCAGCGGGCTTTAGTTCGAGAAAATCTTGAAGACCAAGAATACTTACGACGCGTCTTTGTAAGGCAGGGTTGAATGAATCCATGGGTTCGCTTGCGCTGAAAATGTCGGCGACGGCTTTGCCGCGGGCGTCCGATATGAGGAGTGTTGCCTCATTCAAAGCATACTTCATGATGCGTTGCAGAATTTCTTTGGCGAGCATCTGCACAAAATCCTTGCTGTGTTGATCGGGAGTCAGATCCCAAACAAATTCGAGCGAGTAATTTTTCGCTGGAGTCTCGTAATATTGCGAGCGCATCCATCCAACGTAGTTGCCTTTTTCTGCGATGATGGATATTCGAAGTCCTGCATCCGCAGCAAGTGCCGCCATTTCTTCCTGCTTAAGCGACTCCCAGTTTTGAAATCCTGTCGGAACAGCACGCACATTCCCAATGCGTCGATACACTTCGAAGAGCGCATGCCAATCCTGATCCGTCAAGAAATTATCTATTTCTCGAAAGTAAAACATTTGTCACTTGTGGTAATCTTCTGAGAAGTCTGACGAAGCTATTCCAACTCTATCGGTGCCAATCCAACTCTATCGCAGCTAAGAAGTCGTCGAAGCGGATTTTGTTACACGTCGCACAAAAGAAAAGACTCAAGGGAGCACTTAGTATTTCGCTGCACACTGCACGGCACAACGCTCTCCGTCCATCGCGGCAGAAACGATTCCGCCTGCATAACCCGCGCCTTCACCGCATGGATAGAGTCCTGCGATCTGCTCGTGCTCCAGCGTTTCGTGATTGCGCGGAATTCGAACAGGTGACGATGTCCGAGATTCGACAGCAACAAGAATCGCTTCGTTCGTATAGTAACCTTTCAATTTTTTCCCGAACGCTTTCATCGCTTCCGTCAATCGAGCAGTCACTTGCTTTGGTAATACATCGCGCAACATTACCGATGCAACGCCCGGTTGATAGGAGTTGATTGGCAAAGATTGCGAGTGACGTTGATCCACAAAATCAACCATGCGCTGTCCCGGAGCACGCTGTGAGAGCGTCGATTCGGTGCCACCTCCAGCAATCCACGCGGCACGTTCCACCGATTCTTGATAGCGTACAGCTTTGAGCGCACCATGATCCGCGAATCGAACCATGTCTTCGAGTTCGATACTCACAACGATTCCGGAATTTGCGAACGGATTATTCCGCTTCGAAGGCGACCAACCGTTTGTCACGATTTCGTTTTGCTTCGTAGCACAAGGCGCGATGATACCTCCCGGGCACATACAAAACGAATAGACTCCCCGACCTTTTACTTGCTCGACGAGACTATAGGACGCGGGTGGAAGAAATTCACCTCGGTCGTCTGCGTGATATTGTATCTTGTCAATAAGCGATTGCGGATGTTCGATGCGAACGCCGAGCGCAAAAGGTTTTGCTTCGAGCGCGATCTTCTTTCGATCGAGCAATTCAAATATGTCGCGGGCCGAGTGACCTGTCGCGAGTATCACTGCTTCGCCTTCGAATTTATTCCCTGCTGCATCGACAACGCCTCGGATGCTTCCATTCTGAATCAAGAGATCAATCACCTGCGTATCAAAGTGCACCTCCCCACCTGCTTGCAAGATCGCCTCGCGCATCGACTGAATAATTTTAGGAAGATTATTCGTGCCAATGTGTGGATGCGCATCGACGAGAATCGTATTCGATGCACCGTGCGCGACTAATCTTTCCAAAACGCGGCGCACATTTCCACGCTTATCGGAGCGAGTATAAAGCTTTCCATCGGAGTATGTCCCTGCCCCACCTTCTCCAAAGCAATAGTTAGAGTTGGGATCGACGAATTGCTCTTTGTGAATCGCTGCAAGATCTCGCCGACGACTCCGTACATCTTTACCGCGCTCCAGTATAATAGGCTTGCGGCCAAGCTCGATCAGCTTGAGCGCCGCAAACAAACCGGCAGGACCGCTACCGATCACGATCACTCGCTTGGCATTGCTGACGTTCGGGTATTCTACTGAAAAAACTTGCGGAGTTGGAGCCGGCTCATTCGAATAAACTAGTACGGTTGCAAGTATATTAATTTGTCGCGAGCGAGCATCGATCGATCGCTTGACCAATTCGACATGAGTGATCGTACTCAATGGAAGTTCGAGCGCAAGCGCAGCCTCCGATCGAAGCATTGACTGATCAGGCAGACCGATCCCAATCTGCGCTTGTTCCGGAGTGAACTTTAGTTGAAGTGTTTGCTGCACGAAGTTGGCTGCTCGAAGTTCGATTACATATTTGATTCGTTCAGAAACGCTGCAAACCGTGAGATAGTCTCACAGTCCAAACTGCGATTAAATACAAAGCGGAATTCCAGGCGTTATATTCGAAGAGAATTCGTCGTCAATAAAATCATGATGCAATACACAGCCCAAACAAAACTCCATCGCGCAATATCCCGTCGCGCAATTTTCGCATTCATTGCTGCTGTTTTTCTCTTCGGACTACAGGCATCCCCTGCGCATGCTCAGCCTGTCCACTCTGCGTGGCCGATGTACGGTCACGATGCGCAGCATACATGCCAGACCGACTTCGGTGCGACGATCGGCCGCAAATTACGCTGGGCTTTTCCGAATGGCTCAAGCGTGCAATCGGCGCCCGCCATGGGAGCCGACTCGACGATCTATCTCGGTACCACGCTTGCCCTCTATGCACTCGACGAACTTGCACAGATCAAATGGAGTCACTTTATTCCCGGTGGTATCGTATCGACGCCGGCAGTCGATAGCAATAAGGTCGTGTACGTCGGTTCGCTCTTCGATACGCTCTATGCCATTCGATCGGATGAAGTCGTGCTATGGAAATTTTATACAGGTGGGATCATCGCGTGTTCGCCGACGATTGGGCCTGATGGAAGAATTTATTTGGGGTCAAGCAATGGAGCACTGAGCGCGATTGATCAAGATGGAAATCTATTATGGAAATTTCAAACGGGCGGTGGTATCGTCTCTTCACCGGCTCTGGATGCAAACGGTGCGATCTATGTAACGTCGCAGGATAGTGCGATTTATTCTATTACTTCGGGTGGGCAGCAGCGTTGGAAATTTTCTACCGGTGGCTTTATCGAAGGAAGTCCGGCCATCGGAAAAAATGGCAACATTTACTTTGGCTCAAAAGATGGTAAGGTGTACTGCCTCGATTCGCTCGGTGCTACAAAGTGGAGCGACACGGTTGGCGCGGGCGTCACATCAACACCTGCACTCGCGAAAGATGGGACGATCTATTTTGCGGCCGGAGCAAACATGACACTCTTCGCATACACGCCAGATGGCAACCGAAAATGGAGTTTCAAAGCCGGAGGTGAATTGCGCTCCGGTTGCACCATCGCGGGTGATGGGATGATTTACTTCACGGCGTACAACAATACGCTGTATCAGTTGGACGCTGCTGGCAAACGTGTATGGTCGTTCGTTGCAGGTTCGTTCGTATATGCTCCTCCCATCATAGCACCAAGTGGCGCGATCTATCTTTCGCAGACCGATACTCTGACGGCGCTTGGGGGAAATATTCTGGCAGTTGGAAATTCGAATTCCTCAAGAGACTTTCAACTAAGCGCTGTGTATCCGAATCCGGCCGATGCACGAATTGGAATCACTATTCCGAAAGGCCTCGCGTCCGAATCCGTTATCTCGATCGTTAACAGCCTTGGTCAGGAAGTGAAAGCCATCGTGAGTACCAATTCCGCAAGACAATCGACGAATATCGAGGTTTCGACTGCGGAGCTTGCAAACGGAGTCTATTCGGTGCAATTCCGATCCGCGTCGGGGGCTATGGCTCGGTCCCGTTTCGTGGTTCAGCACTGAGAAATCGGCACTTTTTTAGGTTTGGAGCGATCTGGGAGCGATTTCGGGATTGCTGTCGTTAGGCACCCTTGTAACTAACGGCGCTTTTGTCTTGAGTTGTTTCCGTTTTCGTGTTCATGGATAAAAAGCCCTTTTGCGTGAGTGATTACGCGAATAGGTGATTTATCCCGCAAGTTTGGTTGATCGGTTTTTAAGGTCCGTGCTTCGGTGCGTTCCCCCGCCCATCTTCTGTGCTGCAGTGTTTCCGATTCGGGCGAATCAGGAGGGACGATGAGTGAATCATTACTCGTTCCTGACTCCGCTTTCAGAGTATCTCAACAAACGCTCCTCTTTTCGAACAGCATCAAGGGTGGATCATAGTGAATTCATACCGGTGCGAATTTCTGGATTCTGAATTTATGATGAAGATTTACGTAGGCGGACTTCCGTATCAGACTGACGAAGAACAACTCTCGCAGATTTTTGCAGCTTATGGCGAAGTAGCCAGCGCAAAGATCATCACAGATCGTGACACCGGTCGCAGCAAGGGTTTTGGATTCGTTGAAATGAACGATGACGAAGCCGGCAAGAAGGCTATCGCAGAACTGCACGAAGCAGATCTCGGTGGACGTACGATCACTGTCAACGAGGCACGCCCAATGGAGCCGCGCAGCGGTGGTGGCGGCGGACGTGGCGGATCGGGTGGCGGTCGTGGCGGCTCAGGCGGCGGCGGCAACCGTGGTGGTGGCGGCGGTCGCTGGTAAGCGATTCCCCATTCACAGAACTTACAAAGTTCTTCCCGAGAACCCCATTTGAATTTCAAATGGGGTTCTTTATTTTTGGTAGCTTCTTTTTATTCCTCAATCTTTTGGCAGTTCGAGTTCCACGCGCCTCTTCGTGTATTAAATTTGTTACAAGATTGAGACAGCAACATCTTCATTCTCGAATACCTATGATCACGCGTTCGCACCTCGCACTACTCTTGGTCCTTGCTCTCGCAACATTTGCACCGCGAGTTAGCAGCGCGCAATTCATTTATGCTTTCGACTCACTGGACTTCGGTAAAGTCAAACTTGGATCGAGTGCACTCTTGATGGATACAATCACGAACGGTTATTCCATGCCGGTGTATATCGGTAACTTGCAAAGTCTCGGACCTTCGACCGACATTTTTCTGGAGAAGCCACTCACGATGCCGCCGTTTCTTCCGCAAGGACGAAAGTACTGGTTCAATGTCGAGTTCAAACCGACTAAGCTTGGAATGCATGTCGACACATTCACCGTCTCGCAATATGCAAATGGTCGAGGTGAGATGTTGCTTGTCCGAGGTGAGGCAGTCGATACGCCGCATGTTGGTGTCGAAGCAAAAATCGAGTCGAGTGCGATGTTAGCGATTAGCGTATTCCCAAATCCCGCGATCGGAAGTGCTGAAGTTAATCTCACGCTCCCGAAGTCAGGTGCAATGTCACTCTCGCTCATCGATGTCATGGGTCGTGTTGTCAAACTCTTCGACAACGCGTGGAGTGATCGCGGCACACATCAAATCAAAATCGATCTCTCCCGAATTCCGGTGGGCGCTTATCATCTCATGGTGCGATCGCAGAATCTAAAAACAATTACTTCAATAGTTGTCGCGCGATAATTTTACTATAAGCATGGATCAACTTGAAGTGCAGGCTCACTCGTCCGCGTAAGCACAAATCCGTCCCCACCCAAAAATCCTGTAACGTTCGCGCTGCTCGCTGGTCTTACTTATGCTTTAAGTAACTGACCTCGACAATGAAAAATAACCGTCTCGCACTTCTTGCGTTTCTTTCTCTGATCTTCTCGACTCTGCTATTTCGATGCAACGACGCCGAGGCCAGCGGCTGGGAGAAGCTTGCCCATTTCAACTCCATGATCAATTCCGTAACGTTTGTTGATGATCAGTTTGGATTGGTAGGAATGGGTAGCCTTCCCGGCGGACGGACTAGTGCTGCCCAAATTTTTAGGACCACCGATGGAGGTAGACAATGGACACCTGCATCTGTGCCAAATGTAGGCGATGGGTGTATAACTCAAATTCGCATGACGGACGAGATGAACGGCCTCGCCAGTTTCTTCCCGGAAGATGGCCCGTATCATAACTCCACTTGGCGGACTCAGGATGGTGGTTTGACCTGGCTCCAAATTGGTATTCTTGGATACGGAACCAACGTATACCAAACTCCGAGTGCGATAATTGTTACTGATCTTTTTCGTCAAGGTAAACTTTCAACGGATGGAGGTGCGAGTTTCTTATCGACGGTGCCGCGTGCTTTGACCGGGCTGGATTTCGTAGACGACCTCCATGGCGTCGCGACCAATTATCGAGATTCGAAGTGGCAGCGAACTACAGATGGAGGGCGTACTTGGCTCCCAACTTCAATCGACCTTGAGGCATGGAGTGTTTACGCAGTCAAGGGCTCCTCAAAGTTCTATGCGGCACCCGAGACATCGAGGAAGTTGCTTTGCAGCAACGATTTCGGTGAAAACTGGAGTGAACTCGGGACTATTCCTTACAGTACAACTGGATGCCTATTAGGACTTTCCGATGATATACTTTATGCGCAAACCTGCGACAATGCTTCACAATATCGGGGCCTGATTCGCTCAACGGACAAAGGGAACACTTGGGAAGCGATCGGTGGACCTGCAGCTCAGCCGGACTCGCGCTTCTGTGTCATCGGTGCCCCTTGCAACGGAAATATCTATGTGTATGCGTTCAATATGGATGGAGACCTTTATCGATACACGGACCCAGCCTCGGCTTATTATGGCTCCTATGCCGTCCAATCAGATGGAGTAGTTGGTGCTGATGCGCTGGGGAGTATAACCCTACCGATCGTCGCGGTTCTCCCCCATCATTCGGGGATCGATACGCTCCCCGTAACAGGAGCAAAGTTCACCTTGAGTTATAATTCCGACATGCTCGACATTCCATCGACCAAACTTAAATACTGTGTACATCCACCTAGGTTGTGGAGCTTTGCGAGCGCGACCATTACATCAAAAAGTATTGTCGTCGAATTGACTGCGCCTGTCGGCTGCCAAATACTTGATTCCCTTTCGCTCGGTTCGATAACACTTAATGTTTATCCGGGCGGCGATAAGAGCGCGATGATTTTTCTGAGCGATCTGACGCTAACAAGCTCGATAGGTGAGAGAGGCTTCTGTGAAGCAGCCGAAGGATCATTCCTCGCCAACATCGTACTAAAACAGTCCGGAGTTGGACCTACAGCTTCGCCAATCAGCGAGTTCACGCTTTCCCCCAATCCCGTGACATCAGGGCGCGTCACATTAGGCTTTAGCACAGACCGCGAGGCAAGAGTGGACTTGACCTTGACCGATTTGCTCGGACGAGAAGTATATCGATCAGGAATTTCAGGATGGAGTGTTCTGCCGGGAAGACATCAGCAGGAGATTCCACTACAAGGTGTGTCCGAGGGCTCGTACATCATTCGCTTGTCCGCGAACGGAGTCGTATCTACTAAGAGGCTGATTGTGTTGCGATGAACGCGAAGAAAGGCGCTAATTTATTTTTATCAAAGCGCCTGCATTAATGAAAGACCCCGAGACACTTGTTGTGTCTCGGGGTCTTCAACAATATTTATTCAGCAGCTTAGCCTTCGGTGCTCTCGCCGATAGACTCATCACCCAAAGATGTGAACCGCGCGAAGGGAAATCGTGGACGAATGCTTGCCCTTTTTTCTAAAGATGAGCCGCTCGAATGCGAGCGACTATTTGCTGACCAATCTGCTGCACGCGGTCGAGATGAAGTATCTGAGAATTCACCGAGTAGCCCTGGCTTGCGAACAGTTTGCAGACCACTCGAGCGACCCGAAAGAGGGAGTAATAATTTACCATTTTCATCCCGCCCATACTGAGCGAGCCGCCATAAGCTCGATTGTCATCGCCGAGCGGCTGGGAACGGATGAGTGGAGCGCTTTCTGAATTGTCATGAAGCGTCGCAAGAAAATAACTCTCGGCGCTTGAATCATCTGGAAAGACCCACCTGATATCGTTGAGCCGCATCACGGTGTCCTCGTTGCTGCCGTTCCAGACCCGCATGCCGACGAGTTGGCCGTGAAACCTTGCGAATGATACATCCTCCTTATCGGGCTTGGAGATCAGGTTGGTTTGTCCAAGCTTCATCCAAGGGAGATCTTCCTCTGATAAAAAGATCTTGCGATATTCAGTTGTATCGACGTCCGTTTTTGCTAGCGCTGCAGAAGCGTGCGAGAAGAGAAGTAACAGGAGCGAGATACTTGCTAACAGGCGCATAATCGATAAAGAATTTTGATGCAATCTTTATAAATGAGAAGAGCCCAACATGTGGGCTCTTCTCGTTGCTACTGGATTGTTAGCCTTCGGTGCTCTCGCCCTTTTCAGGGGTTAGCATTTCCTCCGGGAGTTCGAAGCTTCCGAGTTCGCTTGGACTTGGAGCGCTCTCAACGAGCTTCTCTAAATCCACAGCGCCATTCTCGTCCGTCTTCTTCTCACCGCGTTTGCCACCGGCACCGCGTGCACCGCGTTCATCGCGACGTTTCTGCATCTCTTCCAAAGTTTCCTTCGGAATCGGATGCTTCGCGTTGAACTCCTCAAGCGCCGTACGATCCTGACTCTTGAGCCATTCGGTCGCGCTAAGAACAACTTTCTTGTTCTCGGCATCGAACTCGATTACGCGCAAGTTCAGTGTATCGTCGATCTTGAAAGAATCGCCGATGTTCTTAATCGGATAGAACGCAAGCTGCGAGATCGGCACAAATCCATCGACGCCAAGTGGCAACTCGACGATAACGCCCTTCTCGATGATGCGTACGATCTTGCCCGATGTGTCCTTGCCTTCACCGTAGACATCCTGAAGATTGTCCCATGGATTATCGAGCACCTGCTTGTGACCAAGCGAAATGCGACGATTATCCAAGTCAATTCCCAAGATCATCACGTCAATCTCTTCGCCCTTCTTCAGGACTTCACCTGGATGGCGGACTTTCTTCGTCCATGAAAGATCGGAGATGTTCACGAGACCATCCACACCCGGCTCGAGCTCGACGAATGCGCCGAAGTTCGTGAGGTTGCGAACGATACCGCGATGCTTGGAGCCCATCGGATACTTCTCAAGGAACATTGTCCAAGGATCAGGCTCGAGTTGCTTGATACCAAGTGAGATCTTCTTCGAATCCTGATCGATGTTGAGAATGACTGCCTCGACCGGCTGACCCATCTGAAGGATCTGCGACGGATGCTTGATGTGCTGTGTCCAGCTCATCTCGGATACGTGGATCAATCCTTCGATGCCCTTCTCGATCTCGATGAACGCGCCGTAGTCTGTCATGCTGACGACCTTACCGGTGACCTTCTGGCCAACAGTGTAACGGCTCTCGATCTCTGCCCACGGATGCGGTGTGAGCTGCTTCATACCGAGGGAAATGCGCTTCTTGTTCTCGTCGAAATCGAGCACGACGACCGTAACGGTCTGATCGAGCTTGATGACTTCGGTCGGATGCGAAACACGTCCCCACGAAAGATCTGTGATATGTACAAGTCCATCGACACCACCGAGATCGACGAATGCGCCGAAATCTGCGATAGCTTTGACGGTACCTTCGAGTACCTGACCACGCTCGAGATGCTCGACGATCTCCTTGCGCTGATCTTGAAGATGCTCTTCCAAAAGTACTTTGTGCGAAACGACGACGTTCTCATTCGGATGATTGATCTTCACGACGCGAACGTCGAGTGTCTTACCGATGAATGCATCAAAATCGCGAACCGGCTTGACGTCGATCTGTGAGCCTGGCAAGAATGCCTCGACGCCCATGAGATCCACAACCATTCCGCCTTTGATGCGGCGGTCGCAACGAGCCGACAATACTTCGCCTGTCTTCTGCGCTTCGATGATGCGCTCCCAAACACGCACGAATTCGGCACGCTTGCGCGAGAGCACTAGGCGGCCTTCTTTATCTTCGATCGTCTCGAGAAATACTTCGACTTCATCACCGAGTTTGATATCGGGTGTGAGTGCGAACTCGGAACGGGAGACGATACCTTCACTCTTGAAGCCGATATCAATCGCAACTTCCGCAGTTGTAAGGCCGACGATCTTGCCCTTTACGATCTCGTTGGCTGTGAGTTTATTGAACGTCTGCTCATAGAGCTTCGAGAGCATGTCGCGATCGGAATCGGAGTATCCGCCGCCGAGCTTCGTGTTCGGATCGATGATCGTAAGATTGCCCTTGCCACCTTTGGCTGCCTGACGAGCAGGAACCGTTGAGCGATCTTCCTTCGTACGATCTGCTTTAGGGCGATCTTCTTTGGACTTTGCGTGCTTTGCTGCACCATTCGTCGGCGCTGCAGTTGCGACTTCCGCTGTCGCTTGCGATGTTTGGGTTTCTGTAACAGTTTCTGACATGAATGAATAGAATCCGGGATATTGATTAGTGAAAAAACTCCAGAACGGCTGTCCCCCGGTGTGACAAATGCACTGGACTAACTCATAGAAATGTGCTCCAACCCAGCAAAGACGCGGATTCAGAGGCGCGGGAAAACAATATTAGGGGTAGGACAGTTCGCTTGGAGAGCCTGGTAGAGCTGGCAAAATCACTCTGGGCGAAAATTAAAAAACGACGCTTTTAGGCTGATTTGACCACTTTTAGGAACTGAACAGCCAAATTAGCGATCACCAATGATCACGAATTTGGAAGCTGCCGGAGGGACATCGGCACCGGAGTCATTCTTGCCGGTCACATAATAGAGATACACACCACTCGGAAGCGCCACTCCGTTCTCATCTTTCAGATCCCACGCGACTCCGCCATTTTTTTCGATCGTCGATAGCCGTTTGAGAAAATGCATATCAGCGGTATAGATAGCTATCTCCGCACTTGCTGTGAGTCGTGCGAAGGTTAAGCTACCATCCGTTCGCTTCGCAGGATTTGGATAAACGATTAGATGTGTGAGATCGGGTTCAGTAAGCGTAACTCCCGCACAATTGCCTTCGGTCTCTTCGAGTGCGATGCCGCGATCATCGCGAATATTCGTAACACAAAGCACGAACGGATGTCCGAGCGCCGCGACGATCGTACCGGGCGCAAGATCGATGAAGAGAGCGCTATCATTTGCCGGGTCACGATAGACTCGACTCAGTGTTCCATACGGCGAAAGTGTGTAGTGCCGAACATCGAGCGCCGAATCGGATGGACGCTCATTGAATTCAACATGAATGCGAGTGTTGCCTTCGAAGCGCCAGCGGACAATGTAAAATCTTAGCTCGTTCACAATAGTGGGTTGTGTCCACGGAATGCGCTGAGCAGTATCGAACGGTGAGCTAAACCTATCTCGCAATTCGAACGAGCGAATTCGGAGTGTGTGATTTCCGGGACCGATTTGATAGCTCGGCGTAAGAATGAGCGTACTATCGCCGGCGAGCTTCGTTGTTGAGATCGGGAGTGAATCATCAATGACAAACACACCTCCACTCACAACTTTTTCCTGAAGTAGTTGCGTGGTCACGATACGCAATTGATCTCCGCCGACAACTTGTACACTTGCAATGCGTGGCTTAGCATGCACAAGTATCTGCACACCAAAGGAATTCTCGCTCTCGGGTTTTAACTTCGATGCATCAACTGCTGTCACAGAGTAGGTGTACTCTTTTCCATTCTCAACTGTGGAATCTGTGAAGTGACTGCTACTGCTACTATTCAGCAACTGATATGTTGAACTTCCGGAATCCGCTCGCAACATATTATATTTTGTCGCACCTACTACTGCGCCCCAATGGAGGTCAACTCGATCGGTATCTCGAGGTATAGCGTCGAAGGCTCCCGGTGCAAGCGTTTGATCGGTGAAGCTTTGATCGCTTTCGAAAAAACGAAGGGAGTCACCCGTAACAAATCCAAATTCGCGTTTGCCGTTCTTATCAAAATCAAACGCAACCGCACCTCTTGGCGCAAGCGAAACAGGATAATACCAGATCGGCTTCAGCTGATGCGTTGGAACATCGAACTCCATTAAATAGAGATTCGGAAAAACAGAGAGGACGAGGTTGTCACCCTTCTTCCCCGTTACACTTCGAATCGCGAGAGCGCTCGAATGATAGAAAAATGGATCTTTAGAGTAATAGAAATTCTCCGTCGTGTTCAGAGCAAATTTTCCTCCACCCAGATTAAGAAAAACTTTCAGCGTCCAATAACTTGGCGGATATTCACCCGATGTATCGAGCGTAAAGCTGCGATGATAGGCGAAAGCAATATCGGGTTTACCATCACCATCAAAATCACCGGCAGCGATCATGCTGCCTTCCGATACGCCATCGTTCAGATCAACAAACAGCGGAGAGAATCCGGTGGATGAACTTTGGTCACGCTTATAGACGATCAAGTCGGCGTCATCATCTATCGTCACCGCTTCTTGCTTTCCATCACCGAGGAAATCGGCAGCGACGATGCGTTGATCCGAATAATGATTATAACGATAAGTCGGCGCGGCTGGAGTCGTGTCGGGCATCGTCCCGATAACATCGTATTTGCTGCCGTTCCATTTGATTGCTTCGTAGAGATCGTATTGCTGTCGTTGAATGTCGGTCACTTTTGTTGTGCCGACAATAGCCTGCTTTCCGTCACCATCGACATCAGCAAATCCACCCGGAGAAAGAATATTTGTATCCGATGATCGATAGACCACATCGCCGAGTATGCTGTGTGTCGCGTTCTGTTTGTAAATTACCGCCTCGCCGGAAGCTTGCAAGAGCAACTCCGGCAAATTATCTCCACGCGAATTTCCGATTGCTCTCGGGACTGCCGCGTCAGCAATCGAATCAACCATTTGAAATTTCTTCTTAGTGCCATCAAATGCGAACACTTTGACCGGCCCAAAATGCAATCCATCCGGGAAGACACTCATGATGACCTCGTCACCCGCGGGAGTTTGAAGAACCGAATCAACTGCCGAACCCGGTGGTAGCGTGAACGGCTTCTCGCTGAATCCACGCTCAGGCACACCTTCATCGAGCACTGTTGCAATTCGAGATTGCGATGCACTGTCACCACTCGCTGACCGGACGATCATTCGCAACTCAAGCGGCACGCCTTTTTCTGCTTCAGCGGTCGAAAGAAGTATTGCATGATTTTTGGTGTAGCGATCTTCGCGCTTGACCGACCAAGCAGTTCCACCGAGATTTCTAAACCAAAGTTCGGCGGTCGTGAGATCATCCGAAGTAACACGTGCAAGCACACCGCGACCATCATTCACAAAGATCGTATCGATCGAGAGTGCGGTTATCTTCGGAGGATTTGCCGACAGTGCGATAGTGATGCGTTCTTCCGTAGTCCGAAGATCACTCGAAGTGACGGCCAGTCGAAGCGTGTAAAATCCCGGCACCAACCCGGTCGTATTCCAGCGTGCGAGCACGCCACCACTAATCTGCCCCGAACTCATCGTGATGATTTGCCAAACCGATTGATCATTGAAGTTGTGGCTGTTTGGATGATCGGGATTTATACCCAGCGCGTAGCTCATGGTGTAGCCACTGAAGAGCGTCGAGACAGCGTGTCCTTGCACGATGATCGTATCTCCTACATGAAACCCATCGTTCGTTCGCGGACTCGTAATCTTTATGGCCGCCGAACCGGGATAATTCACTGCTCGCTCGGCATCGACTCTGCCATTGGCTGCAAAGTGATCGTAACCGGCGGCACCCATGTCTTGCGTTGTTGAGGCAAGGATCGAGCGAACTTCGATCGCACTAAGGCTCGGGCGTTTGCTCCAAAGCAATCCGGCAGTAGCTGCAGCGAAGGGTGCGCTAAAGCTAGTCCCGCTTACATACGTGTATCCGTTGCCGCGATTTGTTGTCCAGATGGAATCGCCGGGTGCGAGCATATCCATCCCTTCGCTAAAGGTTGTAAACTGCCACACGATTTCGTTCGATTCGAAAAGTGCTGTCGCTCCTACCGAGACGACATCATCAAAATCCGAGGGATAATGTCTCGCATCACCGCCGGAATTTCCACTCGACGCAAATACGAGTAAGCCTTTTGCATTCGCATAACGAATTGCATCACGCTGCAGCATCGAGGGCACCCAATCACCGAACGATAGGCTGAGTATCTTCACACCATTTTCGGCGGCATAGACAATCGCACTCGCGATATCGTCATCCTCGGCATTCCCCGAATAATCAAACGCACGAAGCGCGACCATTTTGCAATTCGGCGCTACGCCCGAGACTCCGATATGATTGTTCCGCTCCGCAGCGATCACGCCCGCGACATACGTACCGTGGCCGTTCTCGTCCTGTGGAATCGGATCGCGCTGCGATGCATCGCCATAGTTGAGCGACTCTTGATCGACAAAATCATAACCAATCACATCATCGACGTACCCGTTGCTATCCTGATCAATACCGTCGAGATCGCCAAAGACACTATCGCCTCTTGCATCAAGCTTCTTAATCGTAGAAGGCCACGGATCGAAAAGCCCGTTGTGGTTAATATCTTCTTTTGTGTTGATTGCAAACTGATGCACAAGATCGGGATGAAACCAATCGACGCCGGTATCGACAAAGCCAATGTGAATTGCCGGATCACCTTTCGTCGCTCGCCATGCTTCGGTTACATGCGAAGTTCGAATGCCCCACTGGCTTGAAAAAAGTGAGTCGTTCGGTGTGGTCGTGTCCGCAGTGCTCGGGCTCTCGATATGATAAATAAAATTCGGTTCGACATATTCGAAATCCGAATTTGATCTAAGCGTGGCAACAGCTTGGTCGGGGGTGATTCCTTCTTTAAGCGGAATGAGAAAAATACGATCGAGGCCGAATGCGATTCGTGAAGATTGAATAGCAGATGTTGCAGTCGGTGCCTTAAACACGGACCGAATGTTTGCACTTCCACCTAACGTCAGATTCTGGAGGGCATTTGCCGACACGCGGCCCAGCGTTTCGAACGAATTGCCGACTTTAAATTTGAGAAGTATACTATTTGGCTGGCGTTTGGGAGAGTTCGGGCCTCGACCGGGCACAATCGTTTGTGCACGGAGCAATCCGGAGAGTAGCAACAGAAAAACAACGAGCGAATATCTTTTCAGCACGGAGAATAGTTAGGTCAAATCAAGCAGAGCTTGCTCTCATGTTCAACGCCTGATCTGCGGGAGATGTTCTTCAGAATCGCCGAACCGATAGGGCAAGAATGCATGCCTTAAGAGAATGCTTGGCCTAATCGTCGTTCTGCTGCTGCAATACGGCAATCTCATCGATCGGCACCGGATAATTGCCTGTAAAACATGCGGTGCAATAACCGACCGGTCTACCGGCGCTATCGACGTGTGGCACACTCTCCAGCAATTTTTCAATCGAGAGATACTTGAGCGAATCCACTCCGAGCGCTTCACCGATCTTCGTTTCGTCACACCCGTATTCGTTGGCAACGAGTTCTCCTTTGCTCGGAAAATCCATTCCGTATTTGCATGGATGCGTGATCGGTGGGGCGGTAATACGAAGATGAACTTCCTTGGGTGCAGCCTCACGAATTAGCTTAACGAGCGCTCTGGAAGTTGTGCCGCGAACAATAGAATCATCGACGACGACGACCTTGCGATCTTTCAGCACACCCTTGACAGTGTTGAACTTCACCTTCACCTTCATCTCGCGCTTATCCTGACCCGGCTGAATAAACGTTCGCCCGACATAATGCGAGCGAATGAGACCGATCTGATACTTCGTCTGATTGCCTTGCTTCTGATTTTCGCTTGCGTATCCGAGTGTTGCGGTGTTGCTCGAATCGGGCACGTTGATCACCGTCACTTTTTTGCCAAGATCAGGTGCGACAGGGCTTTCGCCTGCGAGCTTTTTTCCCAATTTGCGGCGTACACGATCCACATTCTCTTCGAAGATCTTAGAATCAGGACGAGCAAAATAAATATACTCAAAGATGCAATGCGTCGGCACAGGAGGATTGTCGACGATGCTGAAAGATTGTATAGTGCCGTCCTCGACGGTAGTTGCATCGATCACCACGATCTCGTTTGGACGGACATCGCGAATGTATTCGGCACCAACGATATCAAAGGCACACGTTTCACTTGCAAGCATGTAGCTCCATCCGCCACCCGGACGTTCGAGCCTGCCAATTGCGAGCGGACGAATACCGTTAGGATCGCGAGCGCCAATCAGCAATTCATCCGACATCATCGCGAGCGAGTAGGCCCCTTTAGCTTGACGAAGTGCATCACGAAGTTGCGCGACAGTTTCCGCTTCGTCCGATCGAGCGATCAGATGAAGGATGAGTTCGCTATCAGTCGTCGTCTGAAAAATGGTCCCCTTCTGCTTGAGGTTTTCACGGAGGACTCGGGTGTTGGTAAGATTGCCGTTGTGCGCAAGACCAAAGTTGCCATTCTTGTAGTTCATGAAGAACGGCTGAATGTTCTCGATCTTCCCACTCGCACCGGTCGTTGAGTAACGATTATGCGCGATCGCAATATCTCCAGCGAGTGCTTCGGTCAGAATCTTTGGATTCTTAAAAACTTCGAGAACGAGTCCGTTGTCTTTGTGGATCGCAAAACGTCTCTGAATTCCATGAGAATTCGTCTCGGTTTGGCCGACCAGAATTCCTGCAGCTTCTTGACCGCGATGCTGAAGCGAATGGAGTGCATAATACGCGATAACGGCAGCTTCGGGATGATTGAACACGCCGATCACGCCGCAGTTAGCGACTGGTCGATCGAGATCATCAGGGGAATCGGTGCGGAGTTCGTAGGGCTCGCCGAAGTTAGGCCCCGCGACGTGCATCGAATAATCCGACATAGTAGTCGAATCGTTCGGACGTGCAGCAGCTTCGCAAACCACTTCGTTGAACGCTGAATGAGATTCTTCTTTCAGGTGCATTGTGTTGTTCCGGTCTCACGGGCAGATTCTTGCCATAGAGGCACACTCCAACAGACTTTCGAGCTACAGAAATCCCTCGAAGCCATTTTTGATCAATTGAGCACCAAAACGGAGAGATACCGGTAGCCGCACCCTTTAGGGTGCGCGGTGTGGTGAAAGGCGATCGCAGTCGTGCAGAACCCCTTACATCTAAACCGAGGACGGGTCTGACAGTAATATGTGCGAATGATCATCGCGCTTTCCGCCATCCCAATCCATTTCGTTTAAAACTAATCAAATTACGAAGATTCTTTCAAGATTCCAAATGAATTCTAGGGCAAAAATTTGTGCCAAGGTTCGGCTGTAACAAAGCCCTTGCTCATGAGTTTATATAGCATATGAACTCGCATCGGAGACGATGCATACGAGTTGTGCATCAAGAGCTTGGTGGACAACAATACTCTCAACGCATTACAACTACTGAAATGTTATGGACAACCAAAACCCGCAGTCATGGTATGACCTACCTCTTATGCAACCAATGGACCCCCGCTCGATCGTATCATTCGCTCTGCTGGATGATAATACCGGTATCAGTCGAACAGGTGTTTTCTTGAATAGTGCTACGTTCAACAATGCGACTTGGGCAGCATCACCCTTGACTCTTTCTCCAATCGCAACTGCAACTACTCCAAGCTGTCAACCTGTAAATCCGACGGACTTTGACTCAATTTACATCGCCCAAAGTTGGACCGCGTCGCATGGTATCATTGCTCCGAACGCGTCACAACTACCTGCGACCGTTTCAAAAATTATGTTCTTCAAGGCTGGAGGCAGGTTCATCACT
>JBDTCS010000197.1:0-2203 GCA_039923455.1 Kapaibacterium sp. (SeqCode)
CGTCTGGTAGCACCTCGATCGACACCTTGGCTGTACCTGTTGAGGCAAATCCAAGGCGGTTGGCGGCAGCATACGATAAGTCGATTATGCGGTTGCCAACATAAGGTCCACGATCCGTTATTTCTACTATGCACGTCCGGTGATTGCTCATGTTCGTGACCTTCACCTTCGTGCCGAAGGGGAGTGTCAGATGTGCAGCCATCATTGTGTGCGTGTCGAAGGTTTTTCCAGAGGCGGTTCTGCGATGCTGGAATTTTCCTCCGTACCAAGAGGCGGTTCCGGATAATCTCATTGCGCCATCCGGCCTGCTGTATAAGCGATGCTTACGAGCACGATGGTGGCCTTTGGAGCGCTTTTCGCGGGTTTGAGTGCTGTGGTCTGCCTTTTTGGCGAGAGCCATCGTCACAGTTGCCCCAAAAGAGATGAGTCCGGAAATGCCAAGGAATGTCGTCGCGATCACGACTCTCAGCGCTGCGCGTATCCGTTGCCGGAGACGCTCTTCTGCTGTAATCATGACGCGAGGAAGTTCTCTCAATGTCTCCCCGGTGCGGCGAACCGCATCGAGTGCCGACGACAAGTCATCGGCTAAGGCATCCTTGAGATTGTTTGCATTTACCATGACGCCTAGACAGATTTTCGAGTGAAAAGGTTCGACTTTGCTGGTCTATAAGAAAAGCATCAAAGCCGATACTGGTCTGCTCTTCGGTCACCCAAAATGTCGTTGAGTTCGCTGATCGTTTTGTTTTGAGACACTTTGGGATCGATGTCTGCGAGGAGTATAGCTTCGTCCGATTCTCCGGCGATCGTGAGGATCTCGCCGTTGAAGTTAATGATGGCGCTCTCGCCTCGGAAGTCAAGACGAACGGGACCGGTACTGCGGACGAGAGTTTCATGCCCGATCCTATCAGCGAATGCGATAATAACCTTGTTCTCGAAAGCACGGACCTGAAGCGTTTTGTGCAGCAATCCTGTCGAAGTAACGATGTTGGATGGCACCCCGACAAGTTCGGCCCCACCGAGCGCAAGCGACCGGCAAGCCTCCGGAAAGCGCCAATCGTAACAGATCATCATTCCGGTCTTGACAACCGCGCCGGAAGCCAAGGAGAGATCAAAAACGGGAAAGCCGAGATCGCCTGGCGAGAACACGAACTTCTCAAAATGGAAGAGATGCACTTTTCGGTAATGCCCTGCGAGATTCCCATCGGAGTCAAAAGCGAGCGAGCTATTGTAGAACTGCCCGTTCGCAGCTTCGAGAAAACCTGTGATGATCGCACAACCGGAATCCTTTGCAAGAGCCGAGATCGCACTCGAGAGCTCACCGTGAATCGGCTGAGCGAGATCCTCAACTTGAGCCGGCTCGTCAAAAAGATATCCGGTGAGGGCGAGCTCAGGAAAAACGTAAAGCTCGGCTTCCTTCTTTTGCACGATTTCCGTCATTCGAAGCAGATTTGCCTCGACGTCGCGATACTTCGGGAAAGTTTGCACACAAGCGATTTTCATTGCAGAGCAATCTTCATATAAGTCTAAGATCTTCGTCGAGTCGCTCGATACGTTTTAATCCAAGTCTGACGAAATCTGGATTGAGTTCGATACCTATGAATTCTCTTCCGAGTTTTTTTGCAACGACCGAAGTCGTACCAGATCCACTAAAGAGATCAAGCACTCGGTCGCCAGCGTTCGATGAAGCGAGTATCAATCGCTCCACGAGTGCCTCTGGTTTTTGCGTTGGATGCTCGGTGTTTTCCGGCATACTCCAGAAGGGGACAGTGAGGTCGGTCCAGATATTCGAAGGATAGGTCATTCGAATGCGCTCGCCTTCATTGGTTGTGATCCAATCTTTCGCCTCGCCATCTTTGCGATAGGGTGCGATGACTTTCTTTCGAACTTTCACCGCATCAATATTGAAGACATAATTCTTAGCGTCGCGAACTGCGAACCAGATATCTTCCATGTTCTGCTTCCAATTGGCAGATGCACCGCGACCTTTCTCCCGCTTCCATGTTATCCGATTCCGAATCGTGAGGCCGGCGTCTTCGAGTAGCGTTTGGACAAGCCCTGAATGATACCAATCGCAGCAGATATAGAACGATGCGTCGAGTGTCGATGGCCGGACAATCTCGCTTATCCAAGCGCGCATCCATTTTTTGTAATCGCTCTCTGATTGCTTGTCGGATTCGTTGCCAAAATCTCGTCCAAAATTATA
>JBDTCS010000198.1:0-3053 GCA_039923455.1 Kapaibacterium sp. (SeqCode)
CTATAACGCTGCACTCGGCGCGTGTCCGAGGTACGCAACTCCAGATCGGTACGGAAGTTTCTTCGGCCATGTCACAGCAATCTTGTCTTATGGACCAACATACGGTGGTGCTCGCACTGATCCACCACCTTCAACTTTATTCACAAATGCTGTAATAGATACTTTCTTGCACGGGAAGAATCCGAATCATCTCTATCCCCAAGATCTTGTCTGGGATATGCGTACTATTGATACGAGTGAGTGGGTAACGATGGCCTTACGTGGCGGGACCGGAGAGGAAATGAGAGCGCAGGCCTGGAACGCCATCTGTTATGGGGCTAAAGGTCTGATCTTCAATACTTCCAATGACGATGCCGCCGAAAACCACGGTACGAAAGCAGAGCAACCCGACAGTATGAGATTCGACTATGATCTGAATGGCACAAAGCCTTTTTCTAAAATGTGGGTCGGCAATATTACCCATCCAATAACTCCTCTCAGTTTTTGGGACGAATTTAGGCTCGATCGGTACGATTCTGGTAGATATAGTAATAAAAGCGCCTGGTTAAAGAAGGATACAGCGACGGGTACTTGGCCCGCTTGTGTCGCAACGATGATGAATGCGCTGATTGGTACCGGAACAGCAGGTGACTACCCCACCGCCCAGAAAATAGTAGACACGTTCGCGGTCAACTGCGGTGGAGGTCTCGATATGACCGGTGGGACCTACGGAACTGGCTTCCGCTGGCAACCTTTTTTCAACCCTGATCAATGGGTCGGTTACAAACAAGCAGTCGATGACGCTGATTGGTGGAACCGCCTGGATTGGCCCTCAGGTGGTCTACATCATCCGATCTGGTACCGTGTTCCAATTTGGTATGGAACCCGCAGCAAATACGCGGGTCAGCTTCGCATCGCCCAAGACGTGCAGCCAATTGCAGGATATCTCCACGATCTCGTCTGGACGGATGGCTTCGCCTTGCATTCTCGCTACGCTCCTGATACACTCGTGAGTTTGGTAAAGGATCGTTGGAATAAATTTCCGATCATGGAAGATACCGGTTCAGGTGCGATCGCGATGAGTCAAAAGCTGAGTGTGTACGCATATCCGTTCAGTCCGGATGGGACCAATGACGCACCGGAAAGTAGTTACTACGAAGTAGGTCGGTTCGTGAAACCTTCCGATTCTCTAGCTATTTATGTCACCATCGGTAATCGGCGCACGTGGCCCATTAGATTCAAATATGGAGCCATCCAACAATGGGATAGCTCTGATGCTGCGCATCGTCAAGCATTACAAGGAGCAAAGGATGCTCGGAGGTTTAATTTTAAAGTGCGGTCATCTGTCTTTGATACTTCCTGGAAATATTTTAACGTTACAGATCTCAGACAAAACAAGGAGTGGATCGTCACGAAGGACAGTGTGCTGCACCTCGACTTTGAGCCTGGCGAAGGAACACTCCTCCGTGTTGCGCCAGCTCTCGGAATGATCGCAGGTCGCGTAAGCGATCTTGGAATGGCGTACAACAATAGCCAACGCGTAGCCGAGTTCGATTCGGTGAGGAAGATAATGGTATGGGAGCGAAAAGGAACGCTGGTCTTTAATCTCGCGAATCGACCAACCGAGGCGTCGATGACGAATTGGATCATACCTGATAGTGCAAAGACGATAGATGCTTCTGGACGCGTCATGAATCCCGCCGTTGCTGCCAAAGGGGATACGGTTATGATCATCTACAACCTTGCAAGCAAAAGTGCGGGTGTAGCTCGACCGGTGTTGATCGCGAGAAATGTGTATCCTTGTTCTGGCACTTGGAGTTTCGATACGGTTGCACGGGTCGCGGTTGGCAGTGGTGCTACAAGTTCGCATCTCGTGACTCCAAGCATCACACCTGCGGAGGATGGCTTTTTCTGCGCTTGGAGTGATCCTTCGAATGGAGTAGTCGTCCGTCTGATTCGTAATGCAGGTCAGTACATCACGAAAGAGCATTACGTAAAAGCAGAGCCGGGCTCGACGATGACTGTTTTCCCCTCAGTCGCTTCGCAAGAACAAAAGGATGTCAATGCGGTGACGGAGTGGCTGCACCTCGCAGTGCAGGAGAATACCGACACAAATTCTCACATCTACTACAAACGCTTCTCGCATGATTTCTTCAGCGGAGGTGAATTAGATACAACATTCCAGATCGAACGCGTTTCCAAATTTGCAACTTCCTGTAAAAATCATTTCCCCAATATCGCCCTTAAAAGCGGTTATGAGCACTACGCAGTTTATGTCGAGCATCCGCCTGTGTACTCAGGCTACAACTGGAACGAGGAGGTGCGTCGTGGTCAACCGATGATCACTTGGCAAATGACGAAGGATGGGGGCTACTGTGACTCGCTCAATAGTTATGTTTCTGGTCCGATCGTGTCTGTGATGTATCGGGAGCGATACGAAAACTTTTCTTACTCTGCTTACTGGGGCGACTTTACCTCCTTCTATCCAAAACAGAATGGTTTTCCTTTGCCACTCGTCAAACTCGGACACAGCCTTCGCTTGCATCTGATGGACTTTACTGATAGTATTCCTTCAACCGCAGATGTAAAGGTCATCACATTTCAAGATACTGCAACCAAAGAGATTCATTTGGAGCGAGTGATCGGTGATTCTTCAAAAACTTGGAGCCATTGGAAGTTGATCGAGTCCGGTCAATATTCAAATCTTACACATCCTTACATTCCGAGAAGGATTACAAAGGCAAGAACATTTACCTATCGAGGCACACTTGCAGATACCGCAAGTCTCTACAGTGCCAAGATCGTCGCGAAGGAGACGGGTGCAGAGACGTACATCCAGCATCAGTTGATTCACACATTCCAAGCCAAGGATACTTCTACCTGCGAAAAAGGACTCAGTTTTTCGGTTGGCGGTGGATCGAGCGGATGCCCGACGTGTCAGGAGCCTGGGGTTGATCCCACCGACTCTACGAGTCGCATAAGTATCAACTGGCGTCCGATGGATTTTTCATCTATGAGTATCGGTGTTGCTGCGGCCTTGCCCACTCCAACGGGAGCCTCCGTTCACTACGACT
>JBDTCS010000199.1:0-4383 GCA_039923455.1 Kapaibacterium sp. (SeqCode)
AAAGCCGGCTCTTGCACGAGGTGAACTTCGCACGATCGGTGCCACCACGCTCGATGAATACCGAAAGCACATCGAAAAAGATGCGGCGCTCGAGCGTAGGTTTCAGCCTGTTCTTGTTGGTGAACCCTCGGTCGAGGACACCATCTCGATTCTACGAGGGCTCAAAGAGAAATATGAAGTGCATCATGGTGTCCGCATCAAAGATGCAGCGCTCGTTGCTGCGGCTCAGCTTTCGAGCCGATACATATCTGATCGATTCCTTCCGGACAAAGCGATTGACTTAGTCGATGAGGCCGCGAGCAAACTTCGAATCGATATCGACTCGATGCCCGCCGAGCTCGATCAGCTTGAGCGCAAGATCCGACAATTAGAAATAGAACGCGAGGCCTTAAAGAGGGAAGTGACCGAACAATAATTATTCATATAATTTATCATAATACCATGCAAGAAGTACATATCAAAGTCGGGGGAATGACTTGTGGTGGTTGCGTCAATAGCGTAACAAGAGCATTGAACTCAGCTGCAGGTGTCGAAAAGGTTGATGTCTCGCTTACAAATGAGGAAGCAATTGTAAGCTTTGATCCGGAGATCACTTCAGTGCCAGCTCTTCAGGCGGCGATCATTGCATCGGGCTACAGCGTAGAGGAATCTGCACCGGTATCCCACTAAGTTTCTCTGAAATAAAGAAGCCCTCACAAATCGGAGGGCTCCTTCGGGCAATATATCTATCTCGTTCTTAGGACTTCTTAGCCTCCACATCCTCAGCGGGTGCCTTCGATGGCTTACCGCCCGCGATTCCACGAACGGTCTTTGTTTTTTCGTTGAAGACTTTTGCCTTCCTTGGTGCGCGAACAGGTTTTTTGCGAGTCGGCACTGCTGGCTTTTCCTCGACGACATCCGGATACGTATAGATGTCATACTTGTAATTCCGCAATACCCAAGTTTTCTCGTCATGGCTCACGACGTAATTCGGTAGCATCGGAATTTTTCCGCCACCGCCGGGTGCATCGATGACGAAGTATGGAATTGCAAGGCCGGAAGTCCAGCCGCGAAGCTTATCCATAATATCAAGGCCTACCTTGACCGGTGTGCGGAAGTGATTTGCACCTTTGGTGATGTCGGCTTGATAAATGTAATATGGTCTGACGCGCATAGCGAGCAGCTTTTGCATCAATTCCTTGACAACCATCGCGTCATCGTTAACGCCTTTCATCAGCACCATCTGATTTCCGACCGGGCAACCTGCGTCTGCAAGCATTTCGCAAGCAAGTTTGGCTTCCGGTGTGCACTCCCATGGATGGTTAAAGTGCGTATTGACGTAGATCGGATGATACTTTTTGATCATCTCACACAAATTTGGTGTGACACGTTGTGGCAACACGCATGGGATCTTGGTCCCGAGGCGAATAATTTCGACATGAGGTATCTCACGTAAACCCTTGAGTATGCGCTCGAGCATGAAATCGGTGAGCGTCAGCGGATCGCCACCGGATAGGATTACGTCGCGAACTTCGGGATGCGCGGCGATATAATCGAGACCTTCTTGAATATACTTCATGGAGATCTTCGACGAATCACCGACTTTGCGCTTACGCGTGCAAAAACGGCAGTACATCGAGCACTGGCTCGTCACCAGAAACAGCACACGGTCGGGATAACGATGCGTTATACTCGGTACCGGACTCATCGCGTCCTCGTTGAGAGGGTCGTCCGGTGCATCGAGATCGGAAAGTTCGAGTTCATCCGGTACGCACTGCAACCAGATCGGATCGCCTTTGTGACGAATGAGGGAGAGGTAGTACGGATTGACTCGAGTTTGGAAGAATTCGTTCAATTGCTCGGCAACCTCCATCTTAATGCCGAACTGCTCTACGATCTGTTCTTTCGATTCGATCGATTTTCTAAGTAACTCCTGCCAGTATTCCATGATGTTTCTGATGCTGGCCATCGCCACCGACTTCTCGGATAGACACGGCCATTGTTTTCTGTGTTCATAAACCGCGATGCACAATTCGCATGCACGGTGTTGCTCCTCATTTGATCTTCAGGAGCGAGAAGTTGCCAAATTAACGAAAAGCAACTCCAATTCCAAATAAAATTATTTCAACGACTCAGGCAAAATGCGCTCCGACGATTCTTCGCACTCAGCTAATGTTCGCACGCAACCTCTTACCATAGATGACGAGATCGTCAAAAGGTTTATAGTAATCTTGAATGCGAGCCATTATTTCGTAACCTTGTTTTGTATAGAACGCCCTTGTGCGATCGTAGCTCGGCATGCTGCTCGTCTCGGCGATCAAGAGATAACCGGCGCGCGAGATGACAAACTCGTCCGCGAAGTGATCAAGTTGTTGCGCAATTCCCTTGCCTTGGAAATCCGGGTGTACTGCAATCCAGTACATATCGAATGTGCCGGTTGTCGCGGGTGTCGGGCCAAGTAATAGGAAACCTGCAACGTGCGTGCTCTCCGAAGCATTAGCCTCCGCGACGAACGTGTAGTAGTCCTTTTGATCGGGCTGTTCAATACAAATGTCAATGAGCTCTTTCGCGATTGCAACTTCTGCCTCGCTGAAGTTGCCTGTTGCACTCACGAGCGCAACAATCTGATTACGATCTTCACTTGCGAGCGGACGTATCGAATAACCTTCATCGACACGTGTCATACTAATTCTCGTTGATCAAAAAAAATATTTTCTCGCAAAAGAAGAACACCGCTTAACGCACAGCAATTTCACTTCGTTCAATTGCGAGACGCAAAATTTCGTTTATCGTGTCGGCGAATGATCGTCCACTCACACCGGATGCGCGCATGAAGCCGGCATCTTCGGAAATATCCGGATTCGGATTTGCTTCGAGTACGAAGAGTGCGTTATCCGCATCTCGCATACGAAGATCAACACGACCATAGTCTCTCAAGCCTATGGCACGCGCGGCTTTCAGCGCGAGTGCACTTGCCGCCATTGCAACTCCTTCCGGCAAAACGGCCGGACACTTCGGCACCGTTAATTTATATAGCGGCGATTCTTCGACCCACTTTGCTTCGTAGCTTACGATGCGCGGACTCCCTTCGGGCAGTCCATCAAAACTTATTTCGGAGATCGGCAACGTAGTGAGTCCGCCATGCGAGACTCCGAGTACGCCAACGTTCAGCTCGCGTCCTTCGATGTATTCTTCTACCAGCGCGGGCTGCGTGAACTCGCGATGTACGAACGCGATTCGCTCAACGAGCGCTGCGCGATCATGTACGATCGCCTTCTCATCGATGCCGATGCTTGCATCCTCGCGAACCGGCTTCACGATGATCGGAAACGCTAGTCCATGCAACATTTCAAGCGTTTCACCTTCTTCGATCACCACGTGGTGCGGCGTCGAAATCCCGTTTGCTTCGAAAATATCTTTCGAAACTCCCTTGTCAAGTGCAATCCCGAGCGACAAAGCCGACGATCCCGTGTAAGGAATGCCGAAAAGCTCATAGATCGCAGCGACATTCATCTCCAGCGACGACTTTCCGAGAATCGACTCACAGCAATTGAAGATGATGTCAGGCTTTTCCGTGTCCAGAAATTGGCAAAGCCGCATCACATCATCGTCGGCCGAAAAGATCAGCACATCATGTCCCGAAGCTTTCAGCGCCCCGGCGATCGATTCCATTTGTTCGAGCACTCCGAACTCCGAGGCATCGCGGAACGTCGATTCCGCAGCACCGGCCTCATGAACAGTTTGCAACGAGCGACTCAACCAGTGGTCTTCGACCGCGGTATGCTTTGGCTCGTTATAGATGACAGCGACACGACTCAGCATTATTGCCCGCTCTTATTTCTTCGTGGAAAAAGTTGGAGCGAAATCAAACGGTATATGGTAACGGTCGCATCCTGATTTCAGCACAGAAAGCAGCATCGAATTGTAATCGAGCCCGGCTGCTCGGGCTGCTTTTGGAAAACAGGAGTTCTCCTCCGGTTTGGGCAGAATTCCGGGCAACGGATTGATCTCAATGATGCTCGGTCGGCCACGCGCGTCCAAACGGACGTCGATACGAGACCAATCTCGGCAATCGAGTGCTTCGTAAGCACCGAGCACCACGTTTTCGATATCGGATTGTAGGTCTACGGTGAGCTCCGCTGGGCAATGAAAAATATTTAGTGGATTCTCGGCTACATCATATATCCACTTCGCCTCGTAGGAGTAAATATTGTTAGCTTCCTTCGGCAGTTCGGAAAAATTGATCTCGACGATTGGCAGCGCCCGCGCCTGTTTTCCGTTTCCAAGCACTGCGACCGTGAATTCACGGCCGGGCAAAAACTCTTCGACAATCGCCGCTTGATCGTAACTTAAGCGAATGCGCTCAATTTCGCGATTCAGTTCTTCGTCGTTCGTAACGAATGA
>JBDTCS010000200.1:0-6148 GCA_039923455.1 Kapaibacterium sp. (SeqCode)
AAAGTCTTTTAGTACAAGTTATCGGATCGAATCTTCTTACACACGCTCTACATAGGCTGATCGCACATGGCAACGGTAATTATAGAACGTCCCGAACTGAAGCCTGCTCCTGGCGCAGCCTCCGCGAAAGTTGGGACAACGAAAACAGTTGTTTCGCAACTTAAAAAACGAAAGCAACGACGTCGCAACGTACTGATTGTGGTTGCAGTGATCTTGATTGCACTCGTCGGGCTCGTGGTTGTCAACTCTCGTAAAGAGAAAGCAACGATCGTCCAGACAGAGAAGGTAAGCAGACGTACCATCACCGAGATCGTGCAAGCGACCGGCAAAATCCAACCCGAAGTTGCGGTTAAAGTATCTCCAGAAATTTCGGGTGAAGTTATCTCATTGCCACTCAAAGAAGGCGATCGAGTAAAGAAAGGGCAAGTACTCGCGCTCATCAAGCCAACAACGATACAGGCGCAGGTCGAGCAAGCCGAAGCAAACCTGAATTCTACAAAAGCGCGCCAAGAACAAGCAAAGGCAGGATTGCTCAATGCAAAGCAAGAATTCAACCGTGCCGAAGAGCTCTCGAAAAAGAATTTGCTTTCTCAATCCGAGCTCGATGCGGCGACGTCGAAGTATCAAGTTGCGCAAGCGACGCTTCGTGGCGCACAGTTCGATGTTAGTGCAGCCCAAAGTGGCGTAAAGCAATACCAACAAGCGCTCGACAAAACGACCGTCTTCTCTCCGATGAACGGAGTAATCTCCTCGCTCATCACCCAGCTCGGCGAGAAGGTAGTCGGTACGAGTCAATTCACCGGCACAGAGATGATGACTATCAGCGATCTGTCGCTAATGAATGCGGAAGTCGACGTAGATGAGAACGACGTTGTAAATCTGAAGATCGGCGACAAGACGCACGTTTCGATCGACGCATTTCCTGATCGTATCTTCGAGGGTACTGTGATTGAGATCGCCAATAGCGCGATGCTCAAAGGTACCGGTACGCAAGATCAATCAACAAATTTTAAGGTAAAGGTTCGCCTGACAGATTTTGGTGAAGCAGATCTCCGCCCGGGAATGAGTTGCACAGCACGAATGGAGACGCAGACGAAAGAGAACGTCCTCGCTGTGCCGATCAACGCTGTGACTCGCCGCGAAGAAATCGGTGGGACAAAGGCTGACTCGACAAAGCCGAAGGACGATAACAGCAAGGCAAGTGCGGCCGCGGCTACTGCTGCTGCTAATGAAACGCCGTTGCTCGTATTTGTTGTCGATAAAGCGAACCGAGTCAAAGCTGTCCAAGTCAAGACCGGAATTTCCGACAATGCATACGTGGAGATTGTATCCGGTCTGGACGGCACAGAAGAAGTTGTCAAGGGTAACTATACCGCAGTATCGAAAGAGCTTCAAGACAAATCTCTCATTCAGATCGATAACAAGGGCGGCACGAAGACGGGAACGGACGCAAAAAAGTGAGCCCGCACTACTAGAGAGTTTCAATCGCATAACTTATGAAAACAGGGCAGACGAACGATCAGGTGCATACAGCCGAGAACTCCGTCATCTATCTCGAAAATATTGAGAAGATCTACCAGATGGGTCAGGAACAAGTCTTCGCCCTTCGCGGAGTAACGATAGGCGTTCGGCGAAACGAATACGTCGCCATCATGGGGCCTTCTGGTTCAGGAAAATCTACACTCATGAATGTGATTGGTTGCCTTGATACACCGACGAGTGGCTCCTACTTTTTTAATAACGCAAATGTAGCCGGGCTCGATGACAATGAACTTGCGGAGATTCGTAATCGAGAGATCGGTTTCGTCTTCCAAACATTCAATCTGCTTCCGAGAAGTGACGCGTTACACAATGTAGAGCTTCCGCTCGTTTATGCAGGTGTTCCGAAAGAAGAGCGACTGCGGCGGGCATACGAAGCCATTGACCATGTTGGCCTTGCCTCTCGTGCAACCCACAAACCGATGGAGCTTTCGGGTGGTCAACGCCAACGTGTTGCGATCGCACGAGCACTCGTCACGAAGCCATCTATCATTCTTGCCGATGAACCGACGGGTAATCTCGACTCCAAGACCGGCGAAGATATTATGCGCCTCTTTGCAGAGCTTCACGCGCAAGGCAACACGATCATCGTCGTAACGCACGAAGAAGACGTTGCTCGTCATGCTGAGCGTATTGTTCGGATCAAGGACGGATTGGTCGAACGCGATGAACTCGTTAGTGAAGCGGATCGCTACATCGTTGAGGCTGCGCCACAACTCTAAGCATGGCAAATTTTGTATATGAGACCGTTGAGGTAGTCAAGCTCGCGGGTTCGGCAGTTCGCACGAATCCGCTTCGGTCGTTCCTAACAATGCTTGGTATTATAATTGGTATTGTGACGGTGACACTCATGGGCGCTTTCTTGATTGGTGTCAATGATATGTTTCGAAGCACCGTGAGCTTCATGGGCACCGATGTCTATTACGTCGATAAATTCGATTGGGGCGGTGGCAAGAGTTGGATGTTGCAGCGCAACCGACCCGATGTAACGCTAGACGAAGCCGACCAACTCCGTCGCCGACTCACAACAGCAAAAGCCATCAGCGTTAACACCGACCAATGGGGCCTCGATGCAAAGAGCCGCACAAAAACTGCTACCGGCATCACTGCCGTCGGTGTGGATGAGCCATACCAACAAACGAATTCTATCACGATTGAGAACGGCAGATTTCTTTCAACCGCCGAACTCTTGACCGCTCGTCCTGTCTGCATACTCGGTGGTGAACTTGCGGAAAAGCTTTTTCCGAATCAAAATCCGATCGGCGAGCAGATTCGCATCGGCGGTTACCCACTGCAAGTCGTGGGTGTTGCCAAAAAGATCGGTGGCTTGTTCGGTGTTTTCACGCTTGACAATCAAGTCCTCATGCCGTTGCGTACTTTTTTCAGCGCGTACGGAGATCCACATCGATCGGTAACTATATCGGTCAAAGCGAAAAGTGTAAGCAATCGGCTTGAGACGAAAGATGAATTGAATGGGGTGTTCCGTTCGATTCGTGCTCTGAAAGTTGGGCAGGATAATAATTTTGGTTTAAACAGCCAAGATCAATTCAACAAACAAATCGACGCGCTTACCGCAACACTCGACGTTGTCGGCTTTATGATCACCGGATTGTCACTATTGGTTGGTGGTATCGGCATCATGAATATCATGTTCGTCACGGTTCGAGAGCGAACACGAGAAATAGGCATTCGCAAAGCGATTGGTGCAAAGCGCCGCTTGATACTTTTGCAATTTCTATCCGAGGCAACAATGCTCTCGCTCTTTGGGGGTATCGTAGCGCTTATGATCGCGTACCCGTTAACCGTAATCATCGATCACACGCTGCTGCAGAACAAAGCAATACATATCGGATTTCCTTTTTCTATCGCTGCGCTCGCGATCTCATTGTCGCTGGCGGTTGGCTTGATTAGTGGATTCGTCCCCGCTTGGAGAGCAAGCAAGCTTGACCCTGTGGACGCGCTGCGATATGAGTAAGCTTGAGACAATTATTACGTACTGAATTCCAACGCATTCCATAACCAACACCGTATAGTGTACTTCGCCGAAAACGTCAGAATGGCCTTTAGCTCATTGCGTTCGAATAAACTTCGAACCGCATTGACGCTGCTTGGCGTGACGGTGGGTGTGTTCTCGATTATCGGGGTGATGACGGCACTCGGTGTGCTAAATGCGAGTGTCGGCGAGCAACTTTCACAGCTCGGTAGCGAGACGTTTACAGTAAAGAAATTTCCCTCGATGCAAATGGGTGCGGGTGATTGGATGAAATATATGCACCGCAAACCTATCACGTATGATCAGATCAAATTCGTCCGCGGATTCACGAAACTCCCCGCGGCTGTAAGCGCGGAGCACACAACGGCGCCGCTGATCGCAGCATACGGAAACGAGAAGAGCGATCCGATGTATAGCATCATGGGCTCCGATGATTACTTCGCAGTAAATCACAACTTTACGATTGATCTCGGTCGGATGTTAACGAAAGAAGATGTCGATTACGCACGCGACGTAGTTGTACTCGGACATGATATCGTTTCCGAACTGTTCAAAGGTACTATATACCCGATTGGCAAGACGGTGATGCTCAACTCACGACCATACACGGTCGTGGGTACCTTCGAAAGCAAAGGTGGAGGAAGCGGTGCTTCGACCGACGGCTTTGCTTTGATTCCGATCACCAATGAGCAAAAGTATTTCGCAGATGCGATGATGTCGTCACTCACAATGACGGTTCGTGCACGCACGAAGGAGGATCTTGATAACACGCAAGATGAAGTGATCGGTGCTATACGCAATGCGCGAATGGTGAAGCCCGGCGGAGATAATGATTTCGAAGTCGAAACCAATTCTTCACTCGTCACGCAGTTCAATGATTTTTCGATCTACATTTTCTATGCAGGCTTTGGCATCAGTGCGATTGCCTTGCTCGCGGCGTCGATCGGAATTATGAACATCATGCTCGTCTCCGTCACCGAACGAACCAAAGAGATTGGGATTCGAATGGCTCTCGGTGCGAAGCGCTCGGATATTACCGGACAATTCCTGATGGAAGCGGTCGTCCTTTGCGAGATCGGTGGTGTGCTTGGCATATTGCTCGGCGTCGGTCTCGGTAATCTAATCGCTGCGTTTACAAAGGCGCCCGTATATATTCCCTATGTCTGGGTGGCTGCAGGGCTTGGAGTTTGTTCCATTGTCGGAATCGTATTTGGACTCTATCCGGCCATGAAGGCAGCGCGCATGGATCCTATCGAAGCACTTCATTTCGATTAATTCCGCATCTTCTCAACGCACGTTTTAGAACAAGCCGGATTTCTGGTATCCGGTAATTAGTCTCGCCGTCTTTGTAGATTTGCACATGGACTTATCTTCACTTAGTAAAAGGCAGCGGTCATTGCTCGCCGTGCTCTCCGGAATTTTGCTCGGACTTTCGTTTCCGCCGTTCGGTGTCGTGGGGGGCATGCTTGCCTTCGTAGGACTCATCCCATTGCTCGCCTCGATCGAACACACGACCAGGCTTCGCGAAACATTCCGACGCGCATGGCTCGCAATGTTCGTGCTTGGATTGGTCAGCAATTATTGGGTAGGCGGATGGAGGGGGATTGGCAATGTCGATCCGTTTCTCATGTTGGGTGGATTGCTGTTGATGGCAGTGCATCCGCTTTTTCTTGTCATTCCGATCTTGCTTTATGATGTCGTTCGCAGAAGATATGGCAGTCGGTTAGCGCTGTTTGGCCTTCCCATCTTTTGGGCTGGATTTGAGTATTGGCATTCGTTCGGTGATCTTTCGTATCCGTGGCTCTCGCTTTCAAACACTCAAACGTATAATACCGCATTTATTCAGTTCATAGAGTTCACAGGTCCGTACGCACTCAGCATGGTGATCGTTGCTGTGAATATTTTGCTGTACCGTCTGATCTTTTTCAAAAAGGAGATGCGGAATCCGATGATCGCTTGGCTTGGGTTGGCATTGCTGCTGCTCATCCCGTATGTCGAAGGCATGTGGGCTCTCGGAGAGAAAGAAGTTACCACGCGATCGATCAATGTCGCGGTCATTCAACCGAACATTAATCCTTGGGCCAAGTGGCTTTCGAATGAAGCGGCTGTGATGGATACAAACTATCACGCGACCGACGATGCACTGAGACTCAGCAATCCAAAGCCCGACCTATTGTTATGGCCTGAGACGGCGATACCGTACTTTATCACCGCACCGAATCGCGTTTCGGATCTTGCGGCATTATGGAAGTATCTCGATAGTACGCGCGTGCCACTCCTAACCGGTGCACCCGATTGGGAAACATACGAAACGCCCCGCGACGTCATACCCGATGACGCGCACTCTACGGCTTCACCTACAATGTTTTATCGTAGCTGGAATTCGTCGTTACTTTTTTATCGTGATACAAATGGTGCAAGACGTGTGGAGCACTATCATAAGCAAAAGCTTGTCCCGCTCGGTGAGCATGTGCCATTCGTGGAGTCGCTACCGTTCTTAGGTAAAATATTTTCCTGGAGTGTCGGGCTGGGTAGCTGGAACACAGGATCGGGCTACGACGTGATGAACTTACCTTTGCACAACTATTACGATCTCGCGACTGCTCGCCGCGACTC
>JBDTCS010000201.1:0-2989 GCA_039923455.1 Kapaibacterium sp. (SeqCode)
TGGACTCACACTGCAACTCGAAGTCACGGTGCAATATCATCTTTCGACGGCGACAGCGTATAAAGTTTATAGCCTGATCGGTCTCGATTATGTGGATAAGGTTGTACGCCCGGAGATCCGCTCAGCGCTTCGAGATGCTGCGGTGAACTACAACGCAACCGATCTCTACGCTTCGAAGCGTGACGATTTTACCGATGCCGTCAAGACGAAGCTGATGAAAGCCTTCAGCAGTCGTGGCATCGCGCTCGAGAATGTATTGCTGCGCGATATCTTGTTGCCGGAGAAGGTCCGAACAGCAATTGACGAGAAGATTGCAGCCGAACAGGAATCGCAAAAGATGCAATATATTTTGCAGCGCGAATCACAGGAGGCCGATCGTAAGCGTGTCGAAGCAGGCGGTATCAGCGACGCACAGAAGATCATTGCCTCATCGCTCACGAACCAGTATCTGCAATATAATTATATCTCGACTCTGAAAGAGCTTGTGAATTCAAAGAACTCAACGTTCGTCATCGCTCCGATCGATTCGAAGCTCACACCGCTTATCAATGTAAATAAGTAAGGGTGCGTTGAGTAACTGCACATGAACACGACGTCAAAGATCATTCGATTTTTGGGTGGAGTCCTCGCGGCAATCATGCTGCTGGTGCCCCCATACAAATACACTGTTGTAATGAAAGACCGTACGATCGAAGGATTGTACGGTCATTATGTGCTGTGGGCTCAGCCGGATAATCCGGTGATGATTATGAAGCATATTCGAGCAACGTATGATGGGACGATTCCGCCGTTTGATCATCGTACCGATTATGTTCGCCTCGAACTCGATCCGCTCCGCCTTGTGCTCCAGCTTGCAGCGCTTTTTGGAGCTGTGATGTTGGCGCTCTTCTTGGTGCGCAAGATGGAGAAACCTCCCGAAAAATCTCCTGCAAACGCTTGATCGAAAGCTCGGGCAACTAGCTTGATTTGCGTGCTTTCTACGAAATCTCCCGATTTCTTCATTTTCTTTGGCTAAACAGTGTAACTTTTCCCGCTTCCTGAGGTCTTTATATAGGTGAACCACATGCTTATGTTGCAGTATTGCGGTTTCCCTTCTTCAAAAGATCAGCCGGTTGTCACATTTGGTTTTTTCTACCATGCGTACGAGAGTCTTGCTTCTCTTTATGCTACTGAGCACATTGGCGATAGCCCAACGTGCGAGTGCGCAATGGACGAAGCTGAATGATTTTCCGGCGCAAGTGCGAGTGGTTCATTTTCTTGATCTTGCAGGTCCGCCACGGATTGGATTTGTTGGGCTTTATAACGGTCAAGTTTGGCGGACGCTCGATGGCGGCATCTCTTGGAGCCGCTCGAAGCTCGATAGCACACTCAGCGCCACAGCAACCATCTCCAATTTTACCTTCAAAGATTCGCTCGTCGGTTGGCTTAGCATGAAGAACACGGTAGCGCAAAATGCGACACGCTGCTTCAAGACGACCGATGGTGGCTACACCTGGATGCCGCTCAGCCCGCAGGGTGATATGACCTCGATCTATTATAACCGCACTACCGGCAGACTTTTTCTTATCGATCTGAACAACGGCCCCACCTACTCCGATGATGAAGGCTCAACTTGGAACCGTATCGGCATCGAGCAATATATTGGTATCGCCTTTAGCAACGGTAAGTATGGGATCATATCCGGAATCGGTGGCGGAAGTTCGACGCCATATTTTGTGACTTCGGATGGTGGATCGACGTGGCAGACGAGCACGATGCAAGAGGAGTGCTGGCAGCCTGCGGCGAAAAAAGGTACTCCGGTGTTCTATGTATTGAGTGAGTACTCCAACAAATTTTTCCGTTCCGGCGATGGTGGCTTCACCTTCACACAGGAGTATGATTTTACCGGTGGCCCGCTCAAAGGACCGACGGGTGCGATCGGTGTAACGGATTGCGGGGATATTTTTGCGCAGACCTCCGATCAAGGAATGTTGCTCTCAACGACCGAAGGCAAGAGTTGGACAAATATTGCCGGCCCAAGTAATATTTTTGATTCTCGTTTTGCCGTTGCCGGTGATTTTGTTTTTGCGGGTGACCCACTCGGCGGTCTTTGGAGATATGAACGCGTGTTGGTGACTTCGAACACAGGCAACTATGCACATGTAGTTCTGCCAAGTGGAAACAGGATCGATGCCGGTAATATGCTGCCCGTCTCGATTGCGATGAAGGACGATCTGCAAGCAGATGCACCGGTTGACTCAATTGAATTTGAGATCACGTTTGATAATGATGTGCTCTCACGAAAGGCGATCACCGCTGGTGCAGGTTGGACGCTCGGTACAGTCTCAGATATCTCTGGTTTGCTGGATGTAGTATTGCACCGAGTTGGGCAAGCTGTGATTCCGCGGGATCAACCGATCGTAACTTTTAATCTCCAAGGCTTCGTCGCTGTGCATGATTCCACTCAGGTCGTGCTCGCGAGTACTCGCTTTAATGGAGGACCGATCGCCGCTGTCGGCTGCTCGATCCTTGCATTGAACACTCCGGATAGCGCGGCGCTCCACGTGAATTATGTTTGCGGCGATAGCCAGTTGCGAAATTCGCTCGTCGCACGTCCGCGGGTGAGTATCATATCCATTAGTCCGAATCCATCAATCGGTCATGGGCAACTGATCGAGGTTACGTTCGATCTCGAAGGAGATGCGCGCGTGATTGTTAGTCTGACGGACGAGATGGGACATGAAGTGCGGCAGATGTTTGATAGCGACCTCATCAGCGGTCAGCATTCTGTCGGTGTGAGCTCGACGAATATCACCAGTGGTGTTTACTATATCGTGGTAGTGGTCGGTGGGCATCGCGTCGTTCGCAAGATCATTGTGTTGAAGTAGTGATATTCGTACGTGCCCTCCGTTTTCTATCGCATGGGCCCGCCCATATTTAGCATTACGATCCCAAAGCACGTCGCGTTCAGCAAGAACGTGAGCCCAGCTGCAATCCACACTCCTTGTGC
>JBDTCS010000202.1:0-14593 GCA_039923455.1 Kapaibacterium sp. (SeqCode)
AATAAACTTTTTTAGGTATCGTGAAGCGCGCTTAACAGTTAATGCGGCTTGAAAGTGCTCATCCAATCAAAACTCTCAAGAAAATGGGTATCAAACTGTCCGGCACGGAATCGTTCATCACGCATCAGTGCGCGGTGGAATGGGATCGTTGTGTGCACGCCTTCGACGATCATCTCATCCAGCGCCGAGCGCATACGATCGATCGCTTCCTCACGATTGGCACCATACGTGATGAGTTTGCCGATCAGCGAATCGTAATATGGCGGAATCGAGTAGCCGCTGTAGACATGCGAGTCAAGACGAATGCCATAGCCACCCGGTGCATGAAAACTTGTGATCATGCCTGGTGATGGGCGGAAATCTTTGGTCGGATCTTCGGCATTGATGCGGCACTCGATCGCGTGACCTTCCGGCTTGCGCGGCTTTTTCGAGAGCTTGCCACCGGCAGCAACAACGAGTTGCTGTTTGATCAGATCGAGACCAATCACCTGTTCAGTCACGGGATGCTCCACCTGAATTCGGGTGTTCATCTCCATGAAATAAAAATTGTTGTCTTTGTCAAGCAAGAACTCGATCGTACCGGCACCAACATATCCCACGCTGGATGCACCTTTGATGCTCGCTGCTCCCATAGCGTTACGAACGGCTTCGGAGACGGCCGGCGAAGGTGACTCTTCTAAAAGTTTTTGATGACGACGCTGAATCGAACACTCGCGCTCGTTGTAATGCACTACTGTGCCGTGTGTATCGCCGAAGACTTGTATCTCCACGTGACGTGGCCTGTCGATATATTTTTCAATATAGACATCGCCATTTGCAAATGCCGAGAGGGCTTCGGTCTGTGCCATCTGTACATTCACTTCTACTTCTTCTGCATTGTGCACGATGCGCATTCCTCGACCGCCGCCACCCGCGACAGCTTTGATAATGATCGGGTAGCCAATACTGTCGGCGATCTGCCTCGCCTCGTCTGGTGTTTTTACAATACCATCCGAGCCTTGTACGACAGGCACACCGGCGCGCTTCATCGTATCTTTTGCATGCGCTTTATCCCCCATCGACTGAATCATCTCCGGCGATGGACCGATAAACGTAAAACCCGAAGCGGTGCAGATATCGGAGAATTCGGCATTCTCCGCTAAGAATCCATAGCCCGGATGAATGGCCTCAGCGCCAGTGAGATATGCTGCGCTTATGATGCGGGGAATATTGAGGTAACTTTCTTTGCCCGCAGCCGGTCCGATGCATACGGCTTCGTCAGCAAAGCGCACATGAAGCGAGTGGCGATCGGCCTCGGAATAAACCGCGACCGTCTTGACGCCCATTTCTCTACAGGTTCGAATGATACGGAGAGCAATTTCTCCGCGATTAGCGATCAGAATTTTTCCAAACATTTTTCGCCGTTTTTTAGATGCTTAGGTGTGGAAGTATCGAACTCTCTCACGACGGAGCGCGATCACTCGACGATCATTAGCACCTGCCCGTATTCTACGGGCTGTCCGTTCTCGACCAATATTTTAATTACTTTGCCTGCAACATCGCTTTCGATCTCGTTCATCAGCTTCATCGCTTCGATGATACAGACGGTTTGACCAACGGTGACGTTCTGTCCAACTTCGATGTAGGCTTCAGCATCCGGAGCCGCGGCACGGTAGAATGTGCCAACGATAGGAGACTTGACTTCATGTTGCTTAGCACCAGCCGGAGCACTTGTGGCTGCCGCTTCAATTGCAGGGGCTGCTGCGGCAGGGGCCGCTTGTTGAGGATAGTTTTGCATTGGAGCATACTGCATCATTACAGGTTGCTCTTTCATGCGCGCCAAACGCACTTGTGCGCCCTCCTCATCGATCTCGAGTTCAGTGAGTGTGCTTTCGTCAAACAGCTTGACTAACTTCTCTAAATATTGTAGGTCCATTGGTAATATGCCTCCGGAAAATGAAGGATCGTCCTAACAAAATGGATCGTCCTCTGTGAAGCTTGAAAGTTGGTGAGAACAGAATAGCTCTCGTTTTACCGAGTCACGCCAAATTCCTTCAAGCCGACTAATTGTTTTTCTGGAAGAGCCTTAGCTCTTTACGCGCTCGAGATACTGCCCCGTTCGCGTATCGATCTTGATGCGCTCGCCTTCGTTCAAGAAAAGTGGTACGTTTACGACTGCACCGGTCTCGACCGTTGCAGGTTTGGTACCGCCCGTCGCTGTGTCACCACGGACGCCGGGATCTGTCTGTGTAATTTCTAAGATCACAAAAGTCGGTGGTTCCACCGAGATGATTGTGCCATCTTCGGCGAAGACGATATCGAGATTCTCGGATTCTTTCATGAACTTCGCAGCGATACCGACAACTTTCTCGGCAACGTTGATCTGCTCGTAGTTCTCCGTATCCATGAATACGAAATCGGTCCCTTCGCGATAGAGAAACTGGTAGCTCTTCTTATCCAAGCGTACCATCTCGACATCTTCACCGGAGCGAAAACGGACTTCTTTCAGGTTGCCCGATTTCAGCGAGCGCATCTTCGCTTGCACGAATGCGCGAAGATTGCCCGGCGTGCGATGCGTGTATTCCTCGATCATAAATAGATCCCCATCCATTCGGAGGACCGCCCCAACCCTAAAATCGTTAGTACTTGCCATAAATTAGAAAAACCCTCAAAACTACCCGAAAGTCCCATCACAGGCGGGAATGTTCGGCAAAAATAAGCCAAAGACGGCCTTCGCTTCCGAAATCAGACACTTATTGCCGATTTTGTGGCAAATTCGCAGTATGCTTGGCTATTGATCCTGCTCCCAAGCCTTGACCAACCATTTGGTGAGTTCGGGCGTGATTGCTTCAAGAGATGTGACTGCGATCGCATGGGTAATACGATCGCCCTTTTCGAATCCGCCGGTTGACTTGAGATTCCCCGACGGCTTTGCATCCTTCAGCGCAAAGCCAAAATCAATACGAGTGTTGGTGGTCGGTTTTATCTGCGCGACGACATGCCTTCGATAGATCGGACAGATTGTCTTACCGGCGCAGACCTTTGCTTCAGGAATCGTCTTTACCACCAGACTGACCAGTGCGTCATGGATCGGTCGGAGCGCTGCCTTCTTGCCTGAGTACATGGTATCAACCAAAGCTTCAGGATTCTCACCGACGAGGCGTTGACCCATCGAATGCGAAGCGATAAGCATCGCATAATTGGTGGTAATGCCTTGCTCCGCCTTCAACCACGCTCGACGGTCACTCTCGGATGTCGGACCATACTGCTTGATAAACTTGACCCACTCCTCTATCGACTTCCCTGTTTTCTCCGGAAGCCTTGCGAGCGAGTCTTGCTCCATCTTCAGGCCCGGATGTGCGCTATATAAACTCTTCTTCTTCATCATCGTCATCCTCCGTTCGAGTGAAGATCGAACCGATCATGTCCTTGTAGCTTACTTTCGAGGAGCCGGATGATTCTGCTTTGGCGATCTTAGAATTTTGATGAAGCGCATCGAGCACAAACTCCATCGCACTTGCGAGTTCAAATTTGTTCGACTCTTTGATCTTCATGTGTGTCGCTGTCACCTCTTTCAATCGCGGCACTCTGGAGAGTTCTGTGTAGTATGCGTCGAATGGCATCGTGTCGGTTAGCGCGATAGCGTTGCCGGCACTGAACCACGAGAGTATTTCATCATATTCACCCGGCTTCTGCGGCGCAGGCGCGGGCTTCTCTGCGTTCTTCGCTGCATAGCGATCTTGATATCGATCGGTCTGCGAGCGGTTCTTATCTCGTGCAAGTGGATCAGGGAAATACTTCTTGAACAATTCCTTGACAGCACGACCGATCAATGCCTTCGCAACTTTCCCCATCCCCTCCTGCTCACCTTCAAAAACAAGCTCGACCTTTCCGGTTACACTCGGCACAACATACGCGAGATCGGTGATGCGCGGCACAACGATGTTGTCTTTGTTCACGGTTGCTCTGCGCTCGGCATTCGAAACAAGATTCTCCATTGCGCTTATCGTAAGACGCGCGGAGACGCCCGACTTCTGATCGATCCAATCACTCTTGCGCGCTTCGAAAGCAATTAGCTCGATGCACTCACGAAAATATTTCGGCAGTACAAAACCTTCCTCACCAAATCGTTCAGCAAACGATCGATCGGTCCAGGCTTCCTGCGAGGTTATCTCCATCGCAGCCTCGATCGTCGCGGGATAGTGCGTCAGAATTTGCGAGGCAATTCGATCTTTGAGCGGCGTAATAATATTTCCACGATTCGTATAATCTTCCGGATTCGCGGTGAAGACCATCATGATATCGAGCGGAATGCGAATATTAAATCCGCGGATCTGAATATCGCGCTCTTCGAGCACATTGAATAAACCAACCTGAATACGCGGCTGAAGATCGGGCAATTCGTTGATCGTGAATATTCCACGATTCGAACGTGGCACAATTCCGAAGTGGATTGCACCTTCATGCGAATAATGCAAACGCTGATGCGCGGCCTTGAGCGGATCGATGTCGCCAATGATATCCGCGATCGTCACGTCGGGCGTCGCAAGCTTTTCTCCATAGCGTTCCTCGCGATGTATCCACTCGATCGGTGCATCGTCGCCCAACTCTTTGACAAGTTCGACCGCATGAAACGAGATGGGCGCGAACGGGTTGTCATTGATCTCGGAATCTTTGATGATCGGTGTCCACTCATCAAGCAGCGAAACGAGCGCCCTCGCCAAACGCGTCTTCGCCTGGCCACGCAATCCGAGCAAGATCACATCGTGCTTCGCAAGAATGGCATTCGTGAGCTGGGGTATCACGGTATCTTCGTAACCGATGATACCCGGAAAAAGCGCTTCACCATCGGAAAGCTTTTTGAGTAGGTTGCGGCGCATCTCGTCCTTCACCGGCAAAATAGTATAGCCGGACGATTTCAATGCGCCGAGTGTTGAGGGAAGATTCATGCTGATTCGCTGTTGAAGAAAATTGGGTGCGTATTGGCACGTTTGAGCAGCTATTGCGGCCCACGAGCAGACTAAACAATTATTGTTTGCTTTCCAATTCCAGTTCTAAGGTTTTCTGTCGTCTAATATTTTCTAGATAATTCAAGTATCGATCTGACTACCTCCATTCTGCTGTTGCGTTTGAGTTCGCTTGGCGATATCGTCCTAACGATACCGCTTATTCAGGCCTTGCGTGTAAAATATCCGCTCAGTAGAATAGATATTCTTGTCAAAAAGCAATTCGCTGGTATTCTGAAATACGTACCTGAGCTTTCGAATGTTTTTACAATCGACACAACCCGCGGCTCAGAAGGAATGGCGGAGTTAGAAGTTTTCCTGAAAGGTATTCACTACACACATGTACTCGATCTGCATAGCAGCCTCCGCACGCGTGGCTTACGCAAAAAAATCGGCGGCAAACTGCTGATCGTAAATAAGCGATCACTCAAAAGATGGCTGTTGGTTACGTTTAAGAAGAACCAGCTAACAGATGCACCTGATGTAATCGGAAGATATTTCGAAGTCGCAAAAGAACTTGGCGTGTTCGATACTGGCCAAGCACCGATATTAACACTTCCTAAAAATTTGGACACGGCGAATGGATTTCGAATCGCGATCGCTCCGGGTGCGCGCCACTGGAATAAGCGCTGGCCTGCTGAATATTTTATCGAGATCGCAAAGCGATTTATCGACGAAGGCGCATTGATCGAACTCTACGGTGCTTCCGAGGATGTTGCGATCGCCTCCGAAATCGAAAGCGCTCTTCCGCCCGAATATGTCCAAGATTTTACCGGTGCGCTTACGCTTGAAGCGTTACCGGAACAACTTCGAGGCGTTCGACTCGCGATTACAAATGATTCAGGGATGATGCATGTCGCGAGTGCGTGTGGCGTGCCAGTCGTTGCGATATTCGGTCCGACGGTAAAAGATTTTGGCTTCGCACCGAGAGCAAAGAATGCAACGGTGGTCGAGAACGCGGGACTCTATTGCAGGCCATGCACTGCAGTGGGCCGAGAGGATTGCCCGGAACAACATTTTGAATGTATGCGAGGGGTGCGACCACAAATGGTAATCGATGCCGCGAGTGTGCTCGTCAGAAACAGCTAAATACTTATTTCAAAAGCGCAGCTCTCAGCTTGTCGTGAATTCCGCCGAACGCACCATTCGACATCACAATTATCACATCCCCAGGTCTCGCGATCTCACCAACCTTCGCAGCGATCGCATTTGAATCAGGCAGATAAAATGCCTCGCTTCCGTGCGCTCGAATATCCGATATCACTTTTGCTGGATCGAGCCTATCCTCCGGTGCAAGAAGTTCGAGACGTGCGATCTGCGAAAGAAATACTACATTCGCTTTGCTGAAACACTCAGCCAGCTCGTGCTGAAAAATATTGCGACGCGTTGTGTTCGAGCGTGGTTCGAAGATAGCGATCACACGCTCGGTAGGAAATTTCTGACGCAACGCTTTTAGAGTCTCACGAATCGCAGTCGGATGATGCGCGAAATCGTCGTAGACGTGAACACCACCGAATGTCCCCTTCTCCTCCATTCGGCGCTTGATACTCTTGAAACTCGTGAATGCTTCTTGAATGTCTTGGTACGAAATCCCATGCCTTCGCGCCGAAGCTGTTACGGCTAGTGCATTTCGTACGTTGAATTCTCCGAGCAACGGCATCGAAAGTTCGGTCTCCAGTTTACCGGAATGCATCACGCTAAAACGCGTTGTGTTTTCTTCGAAACTAATATTCGTCGCTTGCCAAGTGCACGCTGCATTAAGCCCAAAGGTCTCCACCGGTGCCGGCGCCTCCGCAATCACTCCTCGAACATTTGCATCGTCACCGTTAGCGATAATCACACCGTTTTTCGGAACGAGCAAAGTCGCACGATGGAAAGCAAGCGTGATATCAGCAAGCATCGGAAAAATATCCGCGTGATCGAATTCGATGTTATTGATGACGAGGGTTGTTGGCAGATAATGGAGAAACTTGGAGCGCTTATCGAAGAAGGCGGTGTCGTATTCATCGCCTTCAAGAATAATGTAGTTGCTCGTGTCGTCAACATGAAAGCCTTCACCAAAATTTTCAGGTACACCGCCGATCAGAAAATTCGGCTTCAAGCCCCCGCAGGTGAACACCCACGCCATGAGCGACGAAGTCGTGGACTTACCATGCGTGCCCGAAACAACAATGCTCTCGCGCCCTTGAATGATCTCACGCTTCAAGAGCTCGGGCAAAGAGATAAACGGAATACGCTCGGCGAGCGTCTGCTCCACTTCTGCGTTACCGCGAGACATCGCATTACCCACGACAACAAGATCTGGATGATCGGCTAAATGCGATTCGGAAAATCCTGTTCGGATCTCAATGCCTTCGGCGAGGAGCAGATCGGACATCGGAGGATACACATTATCATCCGAGCCCGTGATTGTGTGACCAAGTGCACGCATCATCAGCGCGCCATTGCCCATCGCTGTTCCGCAAATACCGATGAAGTGTATATGCATAAATTGGCCTATTGCACAAGCCGTAAATTAGCCGTGCCCGTTCGCGTGGAGCATGTGACCAAGCTTGATCCGCTTAGTTTCGAGATAGGATTGGTTGCGGTCGTTGACAGGCGCTTCGATCGGCACACGCTCTACGATTTCCAGCCCAAAACTCGCCAGGCCAACAATCTTTTTCGGATTGTTCGTCATCAATCGCATTTTCTGCACACCAAGATCGACAAGAATTTGTGCACCAAGACCATAGTCCCGCAAGTCGGCCTTGAACCCAAGCGCTTCGTTTGCTTCGACGGTATCTTTGCCCTCTTCCTGAAGTTTGTAGGCTTTGAGCTTATTTGTTAGTCCGATACCTCGTCCCTCTTGGCGCATGTACACCACGACACCGCGTCCCTCTTTTTCCACCATCATCATCGAGGCCTGCAATTGATCCTGACAATCGCAACGACGTGAGCCCAATGTATCACCGGTAAAACATTCCGAGTGTACACGCACGAGCACCGGCTCACCATTGGCGACATCGCCCTTCGTGAGTGCGATATGCTCCTTATGATCGACTTTGTTTTGATACAGATGCAAACGGAAGTGTCCATAGTCGGTCGGAAGATCGACTTCAACTATTTTTTCCATCAAGTGCTCGCGCGTGACACGATACTTGATCAGATCTTGCACGGAGATGATCTTAAGATCAAATTCTTTCGCGAGTTCTTCGAGCTCGGGCATGCGTGCCATTTGTCCATCCGGACGAATGATCTCGCAGAGAACCGCTGCAGGAGCAAGTCCCGCTAATCTGGCAAGGTCAACTCCGGCTTCCGTATGCCCGGCACGTCGGAGCACACCTTCATCGACAGCTCGCAGAGGAAAAATATGTCCGGGTCGAGCAAAATCAGAAGGGACCGATTTATTATCCGCAAGTGCATGGACGGTCTTGGCACGATCACTCGCAGAAATTCCGGTCGTTGTGCCGTGAACATAATCGACTGTCACGGTAAATGGTGTACCGTGAAGCGCTGTGTTCACATCGACCATCATCACGAGCCCAAGCTCGGCAGCGCGAGCTTCGGTGATCGGTGCACACACCATCCCGCGTCCGTGCGTAATCATGAAGTTGATCATCTCCGGAGTCACGAGTTCGGCAGCGCCAATAAAATCGCCTTCGTTCTCACGCGATTCATCGTCAACAACAATCACCATTCGCCCCGCGCGAATATCCGCTATCGCATCATCGATCTTTTTCAACATTTCCTATCCCTCCAACATCTATCCCGAGTCCTAAACAACCTGTTCATAAGAACCTAAACCACATAGAGCCTTATGATGGCTTCTCGATCTTGTCGGTCTTCTTTGGCAAAACCGTCGTGATCGAAGCTTTCTCAAAACGGAGCTTCACATTATCAGCGACTTGCACAAGCACCGTGGTCTCGTCGATCTGCTGTACGGTGCCATGTATTCCACTCGACGTGATTACTTTATCACCCTTTTCCATTTGTCCAATGAGGGCTTCGCGCTCTTTCTGGCGCTTTTTCTGCGGGCGAAAGATCATAAAGTAAAAAATGAGACCGATCATCGCAAACATGATGATTGTCGAGATGCCACTGGAGCCACTTTGCTCACCTGCAGCAGCAGGAGGAGAAAGCAAGAGAATCGCAGATAAAAAGTGCATAAGTATGAGTTGAATCAACTAAAATTACGTGAGTGAGAAAACCTGAAAATCATCCGCCAAAGGGCTAATTTCATCCTTCAGAGCGCCCAAAACAGTGGTAAGAGCTGAAACATTCGGAAAGATCCGACCCTGGCTCTTTACTGGCTCTTTGCTTCGTACCGAGTTCTGAACGCCTTGCGCCAATCATCAAATGTACCCGCAAGGATCTGGGCTCGTGCTTCTGTCACGAGTTGCTCGTAGAAGGTAATGTTGTGCATCGTCGCAAGGACAAGTCCAAGCACTTCACCCGAGTTAAAGAGGTGGGCCATGTAGGCTTTGGTGAAATTTTGCGATGCGTAGCAATTCGTCTCAACGTCCAGGATTGAAAAATCTGTTTTCCATCGGGCGTTACGGAGGTTCATCTTGCCATCGCGAGTGAAGAGCTGTCCGTTGCGTGCGTTTCGTGATGGCAGAACGCAATCGAACATGTCTATCCCTCGCGCGATTGATTCGATCAGATCGATCGGAGTACCAACTCCCATCAGGTACCGTGGCTTCTCGACAGGCAAAATATCTGTCGTCCAATCAGTCACCTCATACATCACCTCGTTCGGTTCGCCGACCGCGAGGCCGCCGATCGCGTATCCGGGGACATCGAGTGCGACAAGTTCTCTTGCGCAGCGTTCGCGTAGATCGCGATGCACGCCACCCTGCACGATCAAAAAAACCGATTGATCGTAACCATGCAATGCTTCCGTGCGATCGAAGTGTGTCACTGCTCTTTCTGCCCATGCGAGCGTTCGCGTGACTGCCGATTCGACGACTGCACGTTTGGCATTCGATGGCGGACATACATCGAGCACCATCATAATATCCGGCCCGAGCGCACGTTCGAGCTCGATCACACTCTCTGGTGTAAAAGTGTGGAGCGACCCATCCAGATGAGATTTAAAGCGGACACCGTTATCATCAATCTTACGAAGGTCCGATAGCGAGAACACTTGATAGCCACCGGAATCGGTTAGCACCGAGCCGGGCCAATTCGCAAATCGGTGAATGCCACCTGCCTCGCGAATAATCTGAGCACCCGGTCGCAGATAGAGATGATACGCATTTGCGAGTACAATTCGAGCGCCGGTATTCCAAACGTATTCGGGAGTCAGTGTCTTAACCGTCGCATTGGTACCGACCGGCATGAATGCCGGAGTTTGAATCGTAGAGTGCGCAGTTGTAAGTTCGCCGGCACGTGCCTTGGACTTAGCGTCGGTATGCGAAAGTGTGAAGTTCAAAATTTCCTATTTCCCTCTGGAATATTTGGACTGGACTAGTTGTGCGGGATTATTGGATCGGTTCTACTTCGACGACTTGCGTCGCGAGGGCGCGTTCGTTTTCGTCGTTCGTCGCGATGATGATCGTTCGGCCTTCACTCGAAAGTTGTTTCAGATTTTCGAACACAAGTACAGCACCCATGTGATCAAGATTGCTCGTCGGTTCATCGAACAGTATCACCTCAGGCTGGTTAATAAGCGCGATTGCAAGTTTGACTCGCTGGCGCATTCCTGAGCTATATGCACGAAGGCGTCGATCACTGCGGGCAACTTCTGGTTGCAAGCCGAACATCGCAAGCATTTCGAGTGCGCTCTCTTTTGAAAGTTCTTTGCCTGATAGATTTGCAATCAAAATCAAATGTTCGACCGCTGTTAATTCATCGTAGAGTTCGAGGTATGGCGCAGCAAATCCTCTCGCAACGTCACGTTCTTCGTCTTGGAGTTTCGTGGTGGTGCGTGACCAAACGCATGAGCCCTTCGATGGACTTAACACACCGGCGATCAATTTCAGAAGTGTGGATTTTCCGGCACCGTTCGGGCCGGTGATTGCGAGTATCTCACCTGGCACTGCTCGAAATGTTACAGGCTGAAAGACTGCTCGTCTTCCGAACTTACGTGTCAGCCCTTCGGCTTGAATCGTGATTCCAGGCATGCGAAGAATTCCAGCAGATGATCGTTAGCCGGCGCTCTCGTCGCGCTCCTTGCGCTGGCGGCTTTGCTCGACTTCCTCTAACTGTCGGCGTCGTTGCAATCGGAGATCGCGACGAGCGAGTGCCGCTTCAAAGCGGCGCTTCTCATCTTGCGTCTCAGGCTGCACGGCAGGTACACGAACGCCCCTACCAAATTCGTCGATTGCTACGAAGGTGAGATAAGCCGTGTTCACATGACGGCGATCTCCTGAGCGAATATCTTCGACCTCGACGTGTACGCCAACTTCCATTGAAGTTGTGAACGCCCGATTTACGCTGCTCTTCAGATGCACCACTTGGCCAAGCTTGACCGGGCCGAGAAAATTCATCTCATCGACGCTCGCAGTAACCGCGATACGATTTGAGTGACGCCCCGCCGAAAGTGCTGCGCAAATATCGACCCAATGCATCAAACGACCACCAAGCAAATTGCCAAGCTGATTCGTATCGTTCGGTAGGACGAGTTCCGTCATCTCGACATGCGAGTTGCGGACGGTCTTCGTTGGACGTACAACATCGGTCATGAGCTTCCGAGTTTTTGCCTTAACTGCATCGCACGCTGACGAAGATCGGGCGTCGCGGTCTGCAAGTATTTATCTTCAAATTTATGGAGTGCATCCTGTGCCTCCACAGCTTTGTGTCTGTCGTACGAAACTTCCGCGATGCGAAGTTCTGCCTCGGGCGCATACTGACTATCGTAGAATTGATCAAGCACTTTTGCAAAATAGATCAGCGCTGATTTCGGCTCTTCCAGCTTCATATAGAGTTCGGCCGTCTGCAATATCTTGAGTGCGAGTTTATTTCGAATCTCGGTGATGCGCTGTTGTGCGCTATCCTGAAGCCCGGAAGTCGAACGAGGAAATTCTCTGAGGAACACCTGAAACTCTGCGAGCGAACGTAGACTGTAAGTTTGATCAAGCTCAAATCGTGGCGAGAGTCGGTAATAACTTTCGCCAACCATAAACTGTGCACGAGCAGCGTAGGGTGAACTCGGATAATTAATTCGAGTCGATTGAAAGTCGATCGCAGCGCCGCTATAGAGTTCTTGCTTGAATCGAGCCATCGCTTCGAGATAGGTTGCCTCTGCCGCGACTTCTGAAGTCGGCGATTGAATGCGAACCTCTTCGAAAATTCGAACCGCTTCGGCCCACTCGCCTTTTTCGAAGGCACGCTTGCCCTCTTCAAAATGGGCTTGAACAGGGGTCGCGGTAACATTCGTATTCTGAGTTGAACTGCCAGCGCACGCGGAAAATAAAGCCGCGCTGATCGCTGTTAAGGCCAGGAATAGAACACTACGAAGGAAAATGCCGGACGTACTGCGCTGAATAAGAATAAGCTTCACTCAGGAATAAAAATAGTCAAAATCGCTTCTTTTGGCACACTGCGGCTTAAAGCACGAAAATTCTGCGCTCCTCTAACTCCGGATGATGAAAAAGAGTGCAATGATCGCTGCTGCTCCTACAAGGACAGCGATCGGCTGAAGTACGGATGCCCAGAAGGATTGTTTCTGAAAAGGTCGTAGCTCAATAAACGAATGGCTGCCTAAAGCTTCGGAGGATAGCTCACCAGTGCTACTCGAACCTGCGAATGTTGAATCGTGGATCACAATAAGCTCCGATGGCGTGTTCGCGTTTCTCGAAAGTTGACCGGTGAGATCGAAGTGGAGCATGCGAGTGTAGGCTGCATTGCCCTCACCTGAACCTGCCACACTCGAAAGCCACGCGTGAAGATCGCTGATGGAAAAAACAGATGCGCCGGAATTGCTAATGGCTTGCGTTCGAATCAGGTCAAAAAACTCGCGAGGCGCAATCACACGAATGCTATCTCTCGAAATATTGCGCGATGTGAAGAGTCGATCGAGGTCTTGATTCACCAACCGCTTCAATAGTGTATCAGGTGAAGTAACTACCAAGCCAGATTGCGTTTGCGCCGATACAGGACTCGAAAGCACAAGAAGCAAAATGCTAAGCAAGAACACTGCGTACAAAAAAATCTGGCTACAAACAATTCGTCCCTCTCGTAATGTGAGAGGGACGAATCCTAACTTGACCAATCGATCAACCGTAAATACCTCGCAGTCTGAGTGTGCGCGCAACCTTGTCGATTGCGAGTACGTACGATCCCAGTCTGAGTGGCACATTGTGACGCTGAGCAGTTGCGTACACACGATCGAAGGCATTTTTCATTGACTCTTCAAGGCGCTCGTTGACGAGTTCCAAAGTCCAATAATATCCCATGCGATTCTGAACCCACTCGAAATAGCTAACCGTCACGCCGCCCGCGTTCGCAAGAATATCCGGTACTACAAGAATACCCATCGATTCCAGGATCGGGTCTGCACCCGCGGTCGTGGGACCATTCGCGCCTTCGACGATAAGCTTCGCCTGAATATTTCCGGCGTTACGCTTATTGATGCGATCTTCGAGTGCTGCCGGCACGAGAATGTCGCACTTCAATGTCAGCACTTCATCGTTCGTGATTTTCTCCGCACCTGGGAATCCGTCGAGCAGATTTCCGTGGGTCTCGGAATATTTGATGGCAGCTTCGATATCGATGCCGTTCTCGTTGTGATATCCTCCGGAGAGATCGCTTACGGCGATAATCTTTGTGCCTTGTCCGTGCAAAGACTTAGCGCTGATCGAACCGACGTTTCCAAAACCTTCGATGGCGCAAACGGCCTTTTTCGGATCGAGACCGATCTTTGACATTGCCGCAAGGGCAGCATACATCACACCACGACCTGTTGCCTCTCGGCGGCCTTTGCTGCCACCGAGCACCAGAGGCTTACCGGTCACAACGCCCGGCTGCGTGCTCTTCATGTGCATTGAATAGGTATCCAGTATCCATGCCATGACTTGCTCGTTCGTGTTCACGTCCGGTGCAGGAATATCTTTATCTGGCCCGAAGACGTCGAGCATATTCGCGGTGTATCTGCGAGTGATCTTTTCGATCTGCTGAATCGTCAGCTTTCTTGGATCGCAACGCACGCCGCCTTTTGCACCACCAAAAGGAATATCCACAACCGCGCACTTCCAGGTCATCCATGCAGCAAGTGCTTTGATCTCATCCAAGTTCACATCGGGAGCGTAGCGAATGCCGCCTTTGCTCGGTCCGAGAATATCATTGTGGATGACACGGTAGCCTTCGAATACTTCGATCTGTCCGTCATCCATTTGAATAGGAATCGAGACGATTACCGCTTTGACGGGCGTTTTGAGATAGTGATAAATTCCGGGTTCAAGCCCGAGTATCTCGGCAGCGCGATCGAATCGCTGCATCATTGATTCAAGCGGGTTGTCTTTATCAAGTATGGGGGCGGGTTCCTTATAAACGGAGGGCATCCCGATCGAGCCATTCTGAGTCGTTATCTTTGCGCTTCCTTCAGTTTCCATTGTTTACGCGTTGTTAATCTGGACGACTATATTCCGGAACATGCATAAAATAAACTCCGAAACTCCGGATCTAAG
>JBDTCS010000203.1:0-6208 GCA_039923455.1 Kapaibacterium sp. (SeqCode)
ATTTTGTCGAGTATCTTACCGATCAACTTATGCAAAAGAGTCTCGCTCTGATAGGCGAGGTGGATGCATTTGGTGGGGCTGTTCGAGCGATCGAAGCAGGTTTTTATCAGGAGCGGATCGCCTCAAGCGCATACGAATTTCAGAAGCAAGTCGAAACGAAGGAGCAGATTATCGTTGGTGTAAATGAGTTTATAAACGAGGAGACGATAATTCCCGACACACTCAAGATCGATCCAAAGCTTGAAGCAGAGCAAGTTGCGCGCGTTCGACAAGTGCGTGCTGATCGAGATCAATCGGTGGCAATCGCAGCGATCGAAGAGGTTCGTCGCGCCTCGATCGATGGTCAAAACCTGATGCCGCCCATCATTCATGCAGTCGAGAGCCTCGCAACACTTGGCGAGATTGCGGACGCAATGCGATCCACATTTGGAGAATATCACGGTGGCTAATTCATTGATGGCTAATTTATTGATGGCTAATTCATTGTGCGGCGTATGAGCAGTGAGACGCTTTCGCAGATCGAAGTCACTCGTTTATCGGATCTTGTTCGCGATCGCAAGCAACGAGAGTCCGAATTTCGCTTTTTGGTCGAAGGTCCACATCTTGTGGCTGAGGCAATTCTTGAGGATCCACGACATGTTCGCGCAGTATTCTTTACTCAAGAAGCTGCCGAGACGCATGTAGAACTTCTCACCGAAGTAGATCGGCTTAATCTTGTTATGCAGCGTATGTCGCAGAAGCAAGCAGAGAAGATCTCCGACACTCGCACTACGCAAGGCGTATTTGCACTGGTAGAAAGGCGCCCATTTCGTAACGATGAGCCGGGACCGGTTTTGATTCTCGATGCAGTGCAAGATCCGGGAAATGTTGGGACGATCCTTCGAACTGCTGTCTGGTTTGGAGTTCGAAATATTCTCGCAGGTTACGGAACAGCAGATATTTTTTCTCCAAAGGTACTCCGCGCAACTCAAGGTGCGATCTTTTCGGTCAATATCAAACAAGATATTAATCTGATCGAGGAGGTAGTTCGGATTAAGCGTGACGGATTTGTCACGATCGCAACCACTCTTGACACCGATAGCCTGTCATTATTTGCATACGAAGCTCCAAAGAATTTTGCGCTACTGCTTGGAAACGAATCGAAGGGGATCTCAGAAGAATTGCTTAACATGTGCGATACGCGACTGTCGATTCCGCGATTTGGGCCAATCGAGTCGCTAAATGTCGCTGTAAGCGCAGCTATTTTCTTGGCTGAATTCAACAGAAAGTAGTTATTTATGGCATTTTTTATTATTCATCATTCAATTCTGTTACAAACGGGTAATTGATGCGTTCTTGAATATGGAGAGATTCCGCAAAGGGAATCAGCTTCCACCCTGCAGAGCATACTTGCCATAGTTTTCGATTGGCACTGTTTATGTAGCTGGATGACACAGATCAAAATGAATCTGGTAGGGAGTGGTTTACGAAGCATTAGGACTACGACGATGGAAAAGATGAATGAGCAGAACGGTGAGAGCTTGAAAGATCAAGCGCAGGAGTATCTGCAAAAAGCGTATAGACTTCAGATGTCGGGACACTTGGAGGAGGCGATCGAAACGTACAAACGCTCGATCGAACTGCTTCCTACTGCCGAGGCGCACACCTTCTTAGGTTGGGCCTATAGCTTTATGGGAAACTATGAAAAAGCTATCGAAGAGTGTCAGGCGGCGATTGATATCGATCCTGATTTTGGCAATCCATACAATGATATCGGCGCCTATCTGATACAGCAAGGCGAATTCGGGGAGGCAATTCCGTATCTGGAACTTGCAATGCATGCAAAGCGCTACGCAACGCCGCACTTTCCGCATTACAATCTTGGCCGCATTCTAGAACGTCAGGGACACTGGTTCGAGGCACTTCGAGAGTATAAGGCTGCGCTCGAACTCGAATCAAACTATACGCTCGCCAAGGATGCATACTATCGGCTTCAAGCGATGTTGAACTAAGCTTAAGAATGTTGATGGGTCAGCGTGCACGTGTAACTTATTGTCTTTTTTATGTCTTAGAATAAAGCTGAACGAACTCTGCGTGAATCGGAGTCGTCCGGCTTTATTGTTTCTGATGATGGCTGCATTCGGAGCCCAAAGGTAACGACTTGACAAACTATTTGGAGGAGCGGCTGTGGATAGAAGAGAGTTTTTGGGTAGTACATGTTTAGCAGGGTTGGGAGTGCTTGTCGGAGGGGCAATGGTAAATCTTGCCAATGTCAAGACCTTGCTTGCGCAACCTCGCAAAGAATCGGTGATGGGTTGGAGGGAGATCCCGCTTCGTCTGGAAGATACCCCCGACTTAGGCCCGATCGGCGGCGCATATCATCTTCAGATTGATGAACTCGAGAAGGATATTCTGGTTGTTCACGTCTCGCCCGATAAATACGTCGCGGTAGATATCAAGTGCACACACAAAGGTTGTGATGTCCAATACGAAAAGGGAGAGAAGCAATTTGTTTGCCCTTGTCACCAATCGACTTTCGATCTGCACGGTTCACCAGTCTCCGGCCCCGCAAAAAGGCCTTTGCAAGCCTACGAGGTTGTTGTAAGCGAATATGAGGTTACGCTAAGAGTGCCAATTGCGGGCGAGCCGGATATTCCGGCAACAGATACGACGACAGCTAAGCTCGGCTCGGGTACAACCGCGGACTCGACGCGCGCGAATCACTAAGTCTGAGTTTCGTTCAAGATTCGTTGGCGTTTTTTTGAATTGGAAAAGTCCGCTCTCGAAGCGGACTTTTTTGCATTCGCGGTGTTATCAGTATTACCACTATGCGAATTTCCGAAATACAGATCCAACAAGTCAAGGACGCGAATAATATCGTCGATGTGATCGGCGAGCACGTTCAACTCCGCAAGCGCGGCAGGAATTACGTGGGTCTATGTCCCTTTCACAACGAGAAATCGCCTTCGTTCAACGTTCAAGAGGAGAAGGGGATTTTCAAATGCTTCGGATGTGGTAAAGGCGGCGATGTCTTCACGTTCATGATGGAGTCCGAAGCACTTAGCTTTACAGAAGCCGCGGTGAAACTCGCCGAACGCGCAAATATTACGCTCGATCTGGTTGCCAATGATAAAGAGAACGAAGAGCAATCTGAGCGAGAGATATTACACAACACTGCGCGTGCTGCGGCGGGGCATTACTTCAAAGCCTTGCGGGCGCCGGAAGGTAGCGTCGCGCTCGCCTATCTTCGAAATCGAAAACTCTCAGACGATCTGTTGCGAAAATTTGGCGTAGGCTATGCTCCGGAGCCGAGCAATCTTCAGGAAACGCTTTCGGCACAAGGCTTTCAGTCAGAGCATATGGAGAAGGCCGGCATCATCTCCAAATCTTCGAGTGGTGGTTGGTACGATCGCTTTCGTGGTCGAATTATTTTTCCTGTTTTTTCTGCTACCGGGCGTATCATAGGTTTCGGCGGACGCGTGCTGCCGAAGCCACAGGGAAATGCTGACGTGGCGAAGTATGTGAACTCTCCCGATACCCAGATCTATCATAAGTCACAGGTACTTTACGGACTCTTTCAAGCAAAGGAGGCAATACGTAAACAAGGTTTCGCGCTTCTGGTCGAAGGATATGTGGATGTGCTCGCGGTATTTCAGGGAGGATTTGAGAATGTCGTTGCCGCCTCGGGTACCTCACTCACTTTGGAGCAACTCGATTTGCTAAAGCGATATACGAAGTCAATCGTCTTGCTATTCGATGCTGATCAAGCCGGCAAGAACGCAACAGTGCGTGGAATTGAACTTGCAATTCAAGCAGGCTTTGACGTGAACACGGTGGTCCTTCCCGGTGGAGAGGATCCCGATTCCTTTCTTCGCAATCAAGGTCGTGAGGCCTTTGCTGCACAAATCGAAAAACAGCAGTCGTTCATTGAGACGAAAGCACAGTGGTTTGACGAGCAGGGGATGTTTCACGATCCGGCAAAGCATGCTGTCGCGATTCATTCGATCGTCGAGACCATTGCAAAAGTACCGGATCCGATCAAGCGTGAACTCTATGCTCGCAGAGTCGCAACAAGATTTCGTGTGCTCGAATCAACATTGCTTTCTGAGTTACAAATCGCAGTAAAACGTGTCGAGAAAAAACCGGAGCGATTTCAACCACGTCAATCCGAGGGCGGAAATACGAGACAGGATTTTACCAGCTCTGTCGATCTTCCAGTGGTAAATCTTCTGATTTCTGAACCGCCTTCGGAAACTGAGTTAACTTTGCTCAAAACATTGCTGGGCGATCCGCACGGAGTTCGCAATGTGATCGTGCTAAGCGAATTCAGTATCGATCTTTTGCGAAGTGAAGAGGTGAAGACCGTTATCTTGCACTTGATCAAATTGCTCGATGCAGGTGTGCAGCCGGATACCGCGTCGCTACTCGCGGAGTTTCGCGGGCGAGAAGAAGAACAGCGATTGATCGTCGATTGCTCCATTGCAGGTGGTGAGTTCAATGCGAATCCGGATGCATCAAGCAGCGATGCCAGCGATGGCTCTATTTCGGCTCGTGCGGCCAGCCAGATTATCGCGGGGCTGATGCGTAAAGAGCTCGTAAGAGAATTAGATCAGGTTCGGGAGCAACTTGGTCGCGCGATGAGTAATGAAGAAATGGACAAGCTTATGCAAGCTTCGCTTTTGCTTTCGCAGCGACTCGAAAAATTAAAGAATCCAGCCACTGCACACACGACCTTTACAGTCACCGACGAATAAACTCTGCTTCGAAATACGATGCCCGACGCGATACGCGAATCAAATCCTACCTCCGAATTCTTTGATGCTCGCTCGCAAAGTTGGAGCGATCTTTACAGGGATGATCCACGATTTGCCCGGCGTTTCGAACGCATTGCCACGCTCTTACAGCGTTACGTTTTTAGCACTACACGTCCTGGCTCCGCGCTTGATGTAGGATGTGGCTCGGGTCCGTTCAGCAGATTTCTCGCTGCCAACGGATGGGAGGTGGTCGGGATCGATGCCTCGATTAAAATGATAGAGGAGGCCGAACACAGTGCCAATAGCGGCTCGCGACTTATCTCCGGTGGCAGTTTGCAATTTATTCATTCGAGACTGGAGGAATTTGATCGACCGGCGGAGAGCTTCGATCTTATCGTCTCGTTCAGTATGCTCGAGTATATCGAAGATGACCGTGCGGCACTCGGGAAATTAGCGAAGTTACTTAAGCAAGGAGGTAAGCTCGTAATCAGCGTACCGAATCAGCACGGGTTGTTACGTAAAGTCGAGAAAGGGATCTTGGCTTTGCGAAAAATTTCGGGTGATCGAATTGCGAAGGGTCGTGCTGAGTACCTAAAAGTTCAACGACATCAATATCAGAATTCGGAATTTGATACGATCCTCACCCGACTTGGATTGAAAAAGCTCGACTCTGCGTACTTGAATGCCGGGATTAATTTACCACGAGCATTTCTCAGAATATTCGAACGGCGCTGGTGGGCGGCGATGTACTGTGGAGTCTATGTAAAGCTATAGGATAAACTTAGCGAATCAGCGCTTACGCTCGCGCCAAGCAGTTGCCATCGCAAGATGGAGTGGAAGTTCGCTGCCCGGATGTGTTCGAGTCCACCATGATTTGAAAACAAGCGAGCCGATTGCTCCGCCGATCGCAAACGGCAGAAAGAACATACTCATAATGCTTAGGTAGAATCCTTCCGAAAGCTTCGCACCTGCGGCTGTCATACTCTCCTTGCACATCGGACAAGACTGTGCGAAGGCACTCTCACCGAGGAGGCAAGTCACAATCAAAACTAAGAAAGCTGCGAAATAAAAGTATGATTTCTTCATAAAGAAAAAAAATAAGAACGCGTTCAAAAGTTAAGTAGCGGATGACCCGTCAGCTGGCGGATCGGCGTATAACTGTCCACAAAGATACAATACCGCCGACCAGATTCCTTTGGATCGGGGGTAGAACATTACAACAAAGAGTAGGTTAAAAAGTACCCAGATGGAAACTTGAGTCCAGGCGCCAAGTTCCACAATGCTATTGAGGAGAAAATATCCAACGATAAAAACAAACTCGGTTAAGATGAGATTCATGTACATCGCCCCAACGTATTCCCCCTGCTCACGATCAAGCTTTACGTGACAAACCGGACATTCCTCCCACATCGAAAAATACGAACGGAATAGCTTGCCCTTGTGGCAGTTTGGACAAATACATCGTGCGCCATAAC
>JBDTCS010000204.1:0-2762 GCA_039923455.1 Kapaibacterium sp. (SeqCode)
GGAATCCGTCCATCATGATTCGACCATACGATTCTCCGTATCGCGGTCCTACATTAAACAAATACCCCCCAAGACCTTGATTGGCCCGACTCCCGTAAATAGTATCAATCACTCCCGGATCACCGACGGTCGGTTGGTAGCACTGCGGATCAAAAGCCGAACTCGAGACCTGAGCAAAGCAAGCCTGCGTCAACGAGACCCCAGCAAAAGCACCCACGAACAGAAATAATATGATGTGTTTCATTTTTCTAAATTCGATCGGACAAAGTTACACTCAAAAATACCGACATTATCATATTTGATAATAGCAAATCGTCTACGTCCAAGTAGTTTGGTCACGTGAGCAACACTACACGCAAAATCGTCGCCCTGAATGTCCAGTATTTTCGTCAAAAGCTTGGCCTCTCCCAAGAGGCTCTCGGCTTCAAATGTAACATGACAAATGTCTCTATCAGTAGAATTGAGTCCGCCAAAGTCGGTATAGGAATTGATGCACTCACTCGCATCGCAAAGGCTCTCAAGGTTCCAGCTTACCAATTGCTAATGCCCGAGCCTCCGGAATAGGCACCAGTTCGCTAACGCCAAAACTCACTTATACAAGAACCCTCAAATATTAAAAGGTTACAACAGGGGCAAATTTGTGCTTATCTGTGATTAAATGGTATTTGAGAGGAGCCCATAGGACGAAATAAACCGCTGGCAATCACAAGGCGGGTTCGGCTCGGAGCAAAGCCCCGAGCCCTGAGTGGTGATCACTCGCCCAGCTTACTCGTTATCAATCTGTGCGCGTTGGAGTTTGCCGGAGTAGTCGATGTAGACGGCTTTCCATTCGGTGTAGAAATCAAACACGGTCCATCCGCCTTCACGGTGACCGTTGCCTGTCGCCTTCACACCACCAAAGGGCATGTGTGCCTCTGCGCCGATCGTTGCGGCGTTGACGTACGTGATGCCCGCTTCGATATCGCGAACCGCTTGCAGCGCAGCGTTGATATCACGCGTGTAGATACTCGCAGAAAGTCCGAACTGTACACTGTTGTTTATCTCGATCGCCTCTTCGAGCGAACTGCATTTCAATACAGAAAGCACCGGACCAAAAATTTCTTCTGTCGCAATCCGCATCGTCGGCGTCACACCGGTGAAGATCGTCGGCTTGTAGAACCAACCCTTCTCAAGTCCGTTACCTGTTGCGATCTCGCCACCAAGTCTGCACTCGGCACCTTCGGCTTTGCCGATACCGACATATCGATCGATGTTCTTGCGTTGCTTCTCGTTAATGATCGGGCCTACATCGGTTGTCGGAGTCAGCCCGTCACCCAAACGGAGTTTGCTCGCTTGCGCAAGTAGCTTTTCCACAAACTCGTCGTGTATCTTATCGTGAAGAATCAATCGCGAGGTCGCGGTGCAACGCTGCCCGGTCGTTCCGAACGCACCCCAAAGCACACCTTCGAGCGCGAGATGCAGATCGGCATCCGCCATCACCATCTGAGCATTCTTGCCACCCATCTCCAAGCACAAATGCTTCGTGCGCTTTCCGCAACTCTCTGCGACGCTCGCGCCGGTGACGGAGGAACCGGTAAAGCTGATCGTCGTGATAAGCGGATGCTCGGTCATAGCAACGCCGACCGTGCTTCCCGCACCATGCACAAGATTCACAACGCCGGCGGGCAAACCTGCTTCGATGAGTATTTCAATCAAAATCGTTGCAGTCTCGGGAGTATCTTCCGCAGGTTTGAAGACGAATGTGTTACCGGCGACAAGTCCCGGAAAGAGATTCCATGTCGGGATAGCCATCGGAAAATTCCACGGTGTGATAAGTCCGCACACTCCGACCGGTACACGAAAAGACAGATTGAGTTTGTTGTGCAACTCACTCGGAGTGTTGATACCGAAAAGTCGGCGACCTTCGGATGCAGAGTAGTAAGCGGTGTCGATGCCTTCCTGCACGTCACCTTTTGTCTCGGTGAAGGTCTTTCCCATTTCGCGGGTCATCACACGAGCGAGCTCATCTTTTCGTGCAGTCATGATGTCACCGGCTCGGCGCATAATATTTCCACGCTCCGGTGCAGGTGTCAATCGCCATGCATTGTATGCAGCCTTCGCGGCATTTGCAGCCTCATCGACATCATTCGCGCTTGAAAGCGGAAAAACTCCGAGCACTTCGTCCCAGTTGGCAGGGTTTCTGTTCTCAAATGTATTCGCGGAGTCGGAATCTTTCCAGACTCCATTTATGAAATTCTTGAAACTCTTAGCCATTTTTGTGTGGAATTGGGTGAAGATTCATTCACATCGTGAAGTTAACAAGTTTGATGGGAGAATAAGTTTGAAGAGAGAATCTCTCTTACATGCCCGCCTCGCGCGGAGCGTGGGAACTTGGTGAAGGCATGAATCCTTCTTCAAGTGTGCTGGTATTTTTATTTTATTGCAATTGGTTTCATGACAAACTTGATTCGTAGATCACTATATTCGACATTGACGCTTTTGGTGCTGATCAGTTCACAACAAGCGTTCGCGCAAGGCGGGATGGGGAATATGCCTCGTGAGGATGTGATCTTACTATCGGCGACAGTCCGCGATTCGTTGTCGGATGAAATTTTCGCACGTGTGCTCGATCTCAAGCGCTTCGCCGAAGCGAATCAACTCGATAGTGCGGCACTGCTCATTGCGCACAATGGTGGCGCAACAAAAGAAGGACGTTGGTCCCGAGCTGTAAACATGGCGAATCCGGAGGAGAACGCTCGCGTTGCGCAACTTATGACGAAGCT
>JBDTCS010000205.1:0-2897 GCA_039923455.1 Kapaibacterium sp. (SeqCode)
CGAACGACATAATTTCCACACGTCTCAGTGAAGGAAAGCTGTCTCGGTGGTAGAGAATCTTTCGTGATAAGGTTTAGTCCGAGGGCGGCAGGCCAGCCATAGTCAGATGACGAATTTGTACCATAGAGATATGCTCCGAATTTTGAACTTCCATTGAGGCAGTTGAGCACATATGCATTTTCCCCTATGCCAAGAAGAATTCTTCGAGCTCCCATGGTCGGGCTCGTGCCTGGATAGGTTTGCACCATATCACTTCCCGAAGTCTTGCGTGTCTTGCCGTTTAATTGCATAGATTCGAGGCTGACCGGATCCCCAATCACCGTTACATAGTTAATATAGTTGGCAGTGAGGTTGGATGGTGTGCGAAAGATCATCTTGTTCTGAAAATGCTCCCGTGGTGTCATAGTAATCATGAACGGATTATACATCGCCGGATCGTCATTCGTTTGAATGCTATAGGTGTATTGCATTAATATGCATGGCTTACCGTTGGTCGATGCATAGCTTGTCGGTGTAAGTACAAACGTTCGCTCCGCCCATTCTCCTGCATTCAAAAACAAATGTGTTCCTGTACCCTCAACAAGAATGTCATTTCCGTCCGCACCTGAAATCAACCGCAAATAATCTCCGCACTTCGGGCGAGATTTCATGGGGAGATCGAAATATTCCGTGCCCCACAAATTCAGCGGGAGCATCATCTCAGCAACCATCGTCTTGTACGATTGGTCATCGTTTGGTATTCCACACTTCTGATGGCCGGAGAGAAAGCCGATCGGTTGATCACTTGTGATGTGTGAGCCCGTAATGTCGACGTTCCTGTCCCTTCCAACCGATTGAACGAGGTATGTTTGGGCTTTGCGAAGCGTCACTGTCCATGGGACCCCGGCGCGGTGTCCAATGATGAGTCCCAAGGAATCTACGCGCGTATCCGCTTTCGTGACGATGGTTACGTGCGTGCTATCGAATGGCGCGACGATCATGAACTCGCCAGCTAATCGCACATCGATATAGTCATCAAAGAAATTTGCGGAATAATATTCTTTGCCGAGCGTCGGAGTAGGCAATGCGAGGAAGCCTTCGTCTGTCCAAGACCTCTGACTCATTGCAGAACATGCGAGAGGATTGGAGGCCGTGACATGAACGGCTCGGTAAGCAGGCGTCTCGGTTTTTCTTGTTTCTGCTTTTGCTGGGTCGAGCAAAATTGATTGCGAGGTATTTGCAGGAAGATCCAGGGTCTGTGTCTGCACAGGCGCACCATTTCCCCCGCCATAGATTTCTACGTTGACGTGATTTGCAGTCGGCGTGGAGATGAAGACTAGAACGTTGTCCGCCTGGAGAACATCGTCCGGCATGAAACCAAACCAAAAATCGGTACCTAAAGAAGAAACTCCACCTTGTGCGTCAGCTTTGCTGGCCTGAACACACAGCGAGACGCAGCAGCAAACTGCTAAGAGCACTACTCGGAGTCTCGTACCTGGAAAAAAGAGTTTCATTTGAATGCGAGCGGAATCAAACGTTTACCGACAGGAGGTTTACCGACTGGAGCAAACCAATTCGCCCAAGTCTAAAGAAGTCCTCAAATCAATAACCCATGAAGTCACAAAGCGTTACACTATGTGGACAAAAATATTATCCCGCTACTTCCGGAGTACGAGCTCACTTGAAAGCGTCGTAACTCCATCCGTGATTCGGCAGAAGTAGGTGCCGTTTGGCAAATGCGAGCCATCGAAAGTCACGGAGTAGCTCCCGCGTGTCTGCTTTGCGTCAACCAATTGGGCTACTTCCCTTCCCAGCGCATCGTAGATCACAAGCGAGATCTTGGCGGATGGTTGTGAAATTTCGTATCGGATCCGAGTGTCGTTCGTAAACGGATTTGGCTCGCCAGCAAATAGTACAAGTCTCGGAGTCTGGGCCAGAGTTTGGGCTACGCCTTTTGTAATATGCTTGACGCCGGTTCCACTCAGCAAATACGGATACGACTCGCATCCTGTGATCGGCGCAAAGAGTGTATCGAACGAAGTGTTGCTCACGCCGGTATCACTTGGCGTAAAACAAATTTGCAGTTGGAGGCTGTCGCCAGGTTTTAAAAGCGTATCAATCTTCGTTGGAATCATCCCAAACACTCCAGACGTAGCATGCGAAGTAAGTAGAAGATTAGCGAGATGCAATGTTCGAGTGGCCTGAGTATTTGTTAAAGTAATCGTCTTGCACGCTTGCGAATCAAGAGTTACACTATCAAACCGAAGAGCCGTCCCAGGATTTATCCGGACGCTTGGAGCGCCGTACGAGTATTCAAAGACCGTGTCGTTGCCAGATCGATCGACGACGAGAACCGCTGCATACGCGGGTTGTAACCTATTAATGACGGACAAACGATAACTTGCGATGGTGTCCCCCGCGCGAAAGTTTGAATCCAACCGGAAGGAATAGTTGGTCGTCGGCTTATTCCAACGCGTATCCAGAGAGTCGATTATTAACCGAATAAAAGAGAGCCGGGAATCCTGCACAGAAATCTTGGAGTTGTGACGAATCTCTCCTACGCGTACATCAAAATCCCCACAGGTATCCTTTCTCGAGAGCTCTTGAGGTGGAAGCGTATCGGCCGAAGGTAGATTGAGCCCCATACCCGCAGGCCAACCATAGCCATTGAACTCGTTAAAACCGTAGACATACGCGGCAAACTTCGTTTGCGATGAAGCCGCTACGAATGCCTTCTCGCCTGGTATCAATTGAATTCTTGTTGTGCCGATGACGGGATTCGATGTTCCGGGATATACTTTAACTGGCTCCGCACCGAGCGCAGAGAGTGATTGGCCGTTGACCGTGATGCTCATCAGATTGCTGGCATCACCGATAAAAGTACACACGCTCGCAAAATCTCCGTTGCCTCTCGGATT
>JBDTCS010000206.1:0-4693 GCA_039923455.1 Kapaibacterium sp. (SeqCode)
ATTTGAGACGCGAGTCATGACGGGTAACGTCATACTTTGCCGGCATAACGTTTGGGGCCGCTGCAGGATAATCGATCGTCCAACCTGTGAGTGCTTTTGCGATCTCTTGAATATCTGCTTCGGTGTAGTTCGGGTTGCCGGCTTTATCGGTCACACCGAGCGTGAACAATTCCATCAACTCGCGCGCATAATTCTCGTTAGGACGAGAGCCGTAGCTATAAATGCCATCAAGATAGATCAGCATTGCGGGCATGATGGTAATATCTTTTACCATCTGTTTGAAGTTACCCCACGGATGCTGACGGAAATAATCGAGATAGTTGAAGAGCATCTGAGGGTAGTATACCTTCTGGGCTTCGACAACAAAGTGATTGGACCACATCAAGACCATGCGCTCACGCAACATCGTCTTTGGCTGCGAGGCGAGCGCCTGCCACCACGTCCGGATGGCAAGATCGGCGTAAGCGTAATCAGATTGCTGCTTCACTAAAGTCGCATAATCGCCACCGAGATACGGCTGCACGTGAAGCCAAGTATCGGAATAGGCTGGGGGTGCCGGAAGATTTGTACCGGACGTCAGTGCATCATCAAGCAGTGCATCGATAACGGCGCTTGGGGTTAGAGCTTTGGCCCGAGCGATTTCTCCGAGCGTTGCACCGAATCCGGCACGACGATACAGATGATTAATCGTGTGTGCATCCCACGGCTCCGTGGTTGACGGCACCCAAGGTGCGAGCGTCGAGGTAATCTGATCTCTGTTATTGCTAAGTGCACCCAAACTTGCGGCCCCATTTCGAGTTGGACTCTCTGGTGACACTGCAACTCCGGAATGCCTTCCGGACATACCAAGAAACGCTCTTCTATCCATGGTAATCGGCGGTAGTTTAGAAAAACAATCAAGCACGAACGTGAGGCGTTGCACCGCACTGTTCTCGCTTTTTTAATTTGTCAACTCAATTACATTACACTCGCGAGAATCGAATCGGACGAACTGCGAGTTAAAATCCTTCAACACAAACAAACACGCCAAGCTAAACTTGGACGCATGAACACCTATAAACTACAAGAACACACGGCTGCTCGTTCCACGGTTAGCGCCGCTAAGCACAAATTATTACGATGACGGTTTGGAAGGCAGCATGCAGACCTCGCCAGATGATGCCCTGTTATCGAAGTCTGTCACTAAGGAAACTATCACCGAATAAACAAGCTTTTCAAGCACTATTTAGAAACTGCTTCCGTCCCGATCACTCAGCTTTTTTGAAGATCCCAACGTGCAATCCATCATCCCACTTTTGTACATTCTCGTCGGCTTGGCAATAGGCTTCGGTGCTGCATGGATGCTTCTGCAAGGACGCGTCACCGCAACCCGAACCACTGCTCGTTCGGAGATCGAGACAGAACGAAGTGTTCTCGAGTCCCAACTCTCGGCCGCGAATACCACTCTTAAAGATCTGACCGCACAGATCGCTATCCGAGAAAAACTTCTCGAAGAGCGGCAGCGTGTCTTAATCGTTGAAAGCAATCTGCGTTCAGGCGCTGAGGCTGCGGCAAAGCAAATTCCTGCACTTCGTGATGAGATGTCGAGTATCGCGGCTCGGCTTGATCGGTCCCAATCCGAAGCACGCGAACTCCAGTCCAAACTTGTCGAGGCGAACACCGCGCTTAAAAAAGAACGGGAATCCTCTCTCGAAAAAATGCAACTCTTGCAAGATGCGCAAAAGCAACTTTCTTCGGCCTTCGAAGCCATGAGTGCAAAGGCTTTGGAGACGAATAATACTTCGTTCCTGCATCTTGCCAAAGCAACCCTCGAAACATTTCAGCAGTCTGCAAAAGGTGATCTCGAAAAACGGCAGCAAGCGATCTCCGATATCGTTAAGCCGGTCAGAGAATCGCTCGACAAAGTGGATGACAAGATCAAAGAGCTCGAGAACTCCAGAGTCGGTGCATATAGCATGTTAATGCAGCAAGTGCAGTCGCTGCAAGAATCGCAAACGTTGTTGCGCGGTGAGACCACACAACTCGTTCGTGCGTTGCGCGCACCTTCTTCGCGTGGGCGCTGGGGTGAGATTCAGCTTAAGCGAGTTGTTGAGATGGCAGGAATGATCGAGCATTGCGACTTTGATCAGCAGACCTCCAAAGATACCGAAGCCGGAAGGCAGCGACCGGATATGATTATCAATCTTCCCGGCGGTAAGACGATCATAGTCGATGCGAAGGTGCCGCTCTCGGCTTACATGGACGCAATGGATTCGCAAGACGAAGATGTCCGAAAGCAAATGCTGATCGACCATGCGCGACAAGTACGAACGCACGTCACACAACTTGGCAAGAAATCCTATTGGGAAAGCTTTGGTGCGTCACCCGAGTTTGTGGTGCTCTTTTTGGTCGATGAGTCTTCACTCTATCGCGCACTGGAAGCGGATTCAGAACTTTTGGAATATGGAGTTGAGTCAAAGGTCTTGTTGGCAACTCCGATAACGCTTATCGCACTATTGCGAAGTGCGAACTATGGTTGGGAGCAAGAGAAATTTACAGAAAACGCAAATCAGATTCGTGACCTTGCGAGTAAACTCTATCAACGACTCGCAACATTTGGCGAGCACTTGGCAAGTGTCGGCAAAAGTCTGCGAAGTTCGGTTGAGTCATATAACAAGAGCGTCCGGTCGCTCGAAGGGAGTGTGCTTCCGGCAGCGAGAAAATTTCCGCTGATGGGAGTTTCGCCCGGTACTAAAGAGATCGCTGAGATCCGACAAGTTGAGACCGAGTACGCCGCAATTTCGGCACCCGAACTGCTCTCCCCTATCACGGACGACGTGAACACATCGGCATTCGACGATCCGAAATTACTTTAGATGGGGAGCTGGCGTTAGACGCTAAGTCGGCGCTTGAATTCTTCGATCGTATCGATAGGCGTTGGATCGACACCTTCGAGATACGCCAAATGCAAGCTCGTCCAATCGGCGAGCGCAACAAGGCTGAACATCCGCTCGAGTCGCGACGAGCCTTCGGAATAACATTCCGTAACTTCGATGCCGATATTTTCGAGCATCTCGCGCAATACAGTGAATCGCTTTACGATCTTCGGGCCCTCATCCTCTACCGAGCGAAGGAAAATTGCCGTCAAGTTCGGAAGCATCTCCGGCGGATAAGAAAATCCACTGATCTCGATATGATTCATCTCGGGCACTACGTTACCAAATGCAAGATGCTTTGCATTTTCTTGCATCTGTCCGCGCCAACGAAGGTTCACCGCATCATACATCTTCGTCGGTGAATAGATTATCGGAATCTTATTTATGATCTTGTTAGCAATCATGCTCGCAACATTGGCATCATCGTTCATGTTGCCATAACGCTTTGCAAGCAAGGTTAGCAGCGCCGCGGTTGAATTAATATCGGTCATCTGCTCATCAAGCAAACCCAGCAGTTGAAGGATGATCAGTATGGGTACGAACGTATAGGCAAGTGCAGCACGCGGTTGCATACCTGTGGGAAGTCGAATAATCGGATCACCGGCAATCGCCGCGAGTTCAGCAAGTTGACCGCCCGAAGTGATGCAAATCGCCGGAACACCTCGCGTTTTCGCGAGTGCATATTGCGCCAACGTCTCCTCCGTATTTCCGGAATAGCTAACTACGATAACGAGCGAACTCTCATCGGCAAAGAATGGAAGTGTGTACGATCTCGTGACGACGAGAGGAATTGCGAGCGTATCCTGATGATAACTTCTCGCCATCTCTCCGCCGATCGCCGATCCACCCATACCCGCGACGATGATGTGACGCAACGTCGCAATATCCGGCAGCGCACGTTGCGCCAAAGCGCGGAACGTGATATCCGCTGCATCTCGCATTTGCGCACCCATCGAGGCCATGGCTGCGTGCATATTCTTTGGGTCGTTCCGTTGTGTTTCGTTGCTCATCCAGTAGTTTGGAATTCGAAAAATTATTATGGGTGTAAACGGGTCTTCATTTCCGCGATCCGTGCAAAGCGCTCATCGGTATATCTCGCAAAATCGAGATCTCGACCGATGAGCCCTTCGGTTGTGCCTTTGGGCAAGAACTTCAGTGCGAGTTCAACGAATTGTCCGGCTTCGCCGTTTCGGCCTTCTTTCAACAATCGCTCCGCCGTTGCACCAAGCGGCAAGGCTTGCAATAGGCGTGCATTGTCCGTGTAATAATTCCTCCTTTGATAGTGCCCATCTCGCCAAGCAAGCTTTGGTACGGTAACGCTAAGCGCCGAATCGGTAGGTAGCAATCGGAATTGGATACCATCCGGTATCTTCTTAAAATTCGGAAGAAACGGATCTTCAGGATCTTCCAATATTTCACTTGTCGCATAGATCGGTCGATCGAGATTTCGAGTTACAAGCGCCTCCATGAACGCCGTATAGGTTGCGCCGATCGCAGTCGCATCGAAGGGTTCATTTCGATCGAACCTGTTGAGTTGCTCGAGAAACTTTGCTTCTTCCATTTTGCAGCGCTCCATTACTTCCGGTGCGCGTGTGTGTAAATAGTGATAGTACCACGGTCGGTCACGCAGCATTGCCTTATCGATCACCAAAATATCCGGACGTTCTTTTTCGATAAGCTGATAATAGAACGCACCACTCAACCAGAAATCCCATTGCGTCGAAAAGATGATCGCGTTCTTCGGCAAATTATTCAGTACGTTATGCGCATAATCTTCG
>JBDTCS010000207.1:0-1881 GCA_039923455.1 Kapaibacterium sp. (SeqCode)
GGTGCGAGCGATCATTTTTTCGCTCGCTCATAAAAGTCTAACGAAGAATTCAGCAAAACTATTGCCATCCGTTGATCTCCAAGAGTGGCGTGCTTTGGGGAATCTTATCAATAGAGCAGATTAAACCCCTTGCCGATTTGAGTCTCGTAGAGAAAAGAAAGTGATGTTCGTCACTATTAGATTCACAAAAAGATCGCGTCACGTAGTTATATGCGTAAACTGGCGCCCATTGACAGAAGGTGATAAAGTCACGCACGAAGATTACGATTTTCTTTTAGTTGTTGAGTCGGTTGCCCCGCTTCGGAGCATGTAGTTGTCATCGGATTAACCTAAAACGTCCGTCACATTGATATGAAAACTGGTACTGTATTTACACACTTCCGTGTGTTGCTCGTTGTTAATATATTTTTACTTCTGTGTTCGGTAGCTGCCGAAGCAACCACGATGAATCCAAGATATCTGTCACCCAAAAATGGCTCGATGCTCGTATCGCGCCAAACAACGATCATCGTAAGGCCCGGAGATTCGCTAAACAGAAAGAGCGTAGTGCCAACGCTCTTTACGATCACGGGATCGATCAGCAAGATTCACACAGGGAGGGTGAACCTCTCGGATGATCAAAGAACGATCTGCTTTAAGGTGGATTTTCCATTCACACCTTCAGAAAAAGTTACCGTCTCGATCAAAGATGGCTTGCTTTCCAAAACCGGCAAGCTGCAAGGCTCGCTCTCGTTCACGTTTCGTATCGCAGCCGACAATGGGCAGATACGGGAGTTCGCCAGGACCGCTTCCGGCACGGGTGACGACTTTGCCTCGCCATATACTCATGCGAGCTGGCCCGTCGATCAATTCTTAGCAAGCGATTCGCTCCCGTCAGATTTTCCTGCTGTCCACGTGCTCACGAACGATCATCCTACCGATGGCAGACTTTTTCTCGCGAGCTTCGAGGCAAGTTATTTTCCAACCCCCACAGTTCCGTATTTGCTGATCTTGAACAACGACGGAAGTCCGTTCTTCTATCGCAGAATGCCAGACTGGCCAACAGATTTTCATCCGCAGGCAAATGGACAGCTCACCTATTTCGATCGCTCTGCGAGAAAGTATTTTGCGATGGATAGCAGCTACTCGGTCGTCGACAGTTTCGAGTGCCAGGATGGATACACGACGGATCTACACGACATCCAGTTGCTTCCGAACGGCCATGTGCTTATGATTGGAACCGATTCTCAGCGTGTTGATATGGGTCAGCAGATCTTGGGTGGTAGTCCGCAAGCGGAAGTAATTGGTGCAATTATTCAGGAGCTTGATCAAAGCCGCAACGTAGTATTCCAATGGAGAAGTTGGGATCACTATGTTGTGACAGACGCGATATACGAAGATATGCTCGCAGCGAGCATCGACTACGTGCACGCAAATGCGATACAGATGGACACCGATGGAAATATTTTGCTCTCGGCGCGCAACTTGAGTGAAATCACAAAGATCAATCGCGAGACGGGCGAGATCATGTGGCGACTTGGCGGAAAGCACAACGAGTTCACTTTTGTGAATGACACCGTTGGTTTTAACTATCAGCACGCTGCTCGACGCATTGCCAATGGTAACATAACGCTGTTTGATAACGGCAATAATCAAGTGCCAAAGTTTTCGCGCGCTGCGGAATATCATCTTGATGTGAATGCCAAGACCGCCACGCTGGTCTGGCAATTCCGACATTCGCCGGATGTTGTCACGGGTGCGATGGGCTACGTGCAGCGACTGCAGAACGGCAACACGCTTATCGGTTGGGGATTGCATCAGGGCCTGAGCGTTTCGGAAGTGAGACCCGATGGCTCAACCGCGTACGAGATGGCGCTTGGCCAACCAAACTCAAGTTACCGT
>JBDTCS010000208.1:0-10688 GCA_039923455.1 Kapaibacterium sp. (SeqCode)
TAGTGCAATCGCTTACGCAGTTCGATATATTAGCTGCCGCTCAGCGGTATCTCCATCCGGATCAGATGACAATCGCCGTCAGTGGCAACACCTCTGCGCTCAGTTCAGCCATGTCGGAATTCGGTGAGGTGATGATATTCGACGCAGAGGGAGTACTACTCGATACGATCGCACAATTGTAAGCGCGAACAAGTACACATCCGAAAAAGCTGAACAAGAAATAGAAACGTTGAACAATGGCATCTCAGAATATGCAAGGTAAGGAGATCGAGTCCGCAAAGGCGCTGGTCGGGAAATATCACGCGGTGAAACGCGAGGTGGCGAAGGTCATTGTGGGTCAGGAAGAAATTATTGACCAATTGATGATCGCGTTACTCGCGCGAGGACATTGTCTTTTGATTGGTGTGCCGGGACTCGCAAAGACACTTCTCATTCGCACGCTCTCGGATGTGCTTGATCTGCAGTTCAGCCGAATTCAGTTCACACCGGATCTGATGCCGACCGATATTACGGGCACCGAAATTCTCGAAGAGAATATTTCGACCGGTGGCAAGGAATTTCGCTTTATTCGCGGGCCGATTTTTGCGAACATGATTCTTGCCGATGAAATTAATCGCACCCCACCGAAAACACAGGCAGCACTACTCGAGGCGATGCAAGAGCATCGCGTCACTGCGGCGAACATGACCTATCAATTGGAGGAGCCATTCTTCGTGCTCGCAACGCAAAATCCGATCGAGCAAGAAGGCACGTATCCATTGCCCGAAGCGCAACTCGATCGATTCATGCTCAACCTCTGGCTCGATTATCCATCGGAAGCGGAGGAGATACAGATTGTCAAGAGTACGACGAGCAATGTTTATCCAACGCTGAACAAAGTAATGAGTGGCGCTGAGATTTGCGAATTTCAAGAGTTGGTACGCAGCGTACCTGTGGCGGATAATGTTATCGAGTATGCTGTACGACTGGTCGCGAAGACGCGTGCAAAGCGTGCAGGTGCGCCCGACTATATTTCGAATTATGTTAGCTATGGAGCAGGACCTCGTGCGTCGCAGTATCTCATTCTCGGTGCCAAAGTTCGAGCGCTCTTAGGTGGCAGCTTCACGCCATCGATCGAAGATGTGAAAGCGCTTGCTGTGCCGGTCTTGCGTCACCGCATCATCACGAATTTCAATGCGGAAGCAGCATCGGTCACGACAGTCTCGCTCATCGAACGCTTAATAGCTGGATGATCCCAAGCAGCAACGAGATTCGGTTCATAGCTAACGGCAAGTTCGTATTTGGCGGACTTGCGCTTTGCATTTGGTTGTGCCTGAGTGTTATCTGTTCTCATGTTGCGTTTGCGCAGTCCACACAGAAAGTTTGGATTGAGTTTTCGGATAAGGCAATTGCTTCGCATGATTTCATCGCTGGCAATCCGATCTACGATTCCGCATGCAGTAGAATTTCGATAAGAGCGCTTGCACGTCGGCAGCGCGCAATGCATGCAGAAGGTTCTTCCAATCTTATAACACTCGAAGATGCACCGATCGTCGAGAGTTATTTGGATTGGATTCGCGCGATGGGAATCGTGCCGCTCGCAATTTCGCGATGGACCAATTCCGTTAGCGCCGAGATTACCGATCAACAATTACGCGCATTGCGAACCCTCAGCTTCGTGAAGCGAATCCAACCGGTTCTTGGCAGACCGATTGAGCTACCACAACCCTATTCGCAGATTCGGACGCAAGCACAACCCGACATTGCAGTTTCGAAGAATCGCGTAAAGCTCAGCGCCGTTGATTGCCACTATGATTCGATCATCTATCATTACGGTCTCGCACTTGGTCAGCTAACCCGCATCAACGTTCCGCCACTTCACGCGATGGGCTTTGATGCGAGTGGTGTGCTGCTTGGTTTTTTCGATACAGGTTTTCGTTGGCGCGTGATGGATGCTGTGAAGACTCGTCACATCCTGAGCGAATACGATTACGTTTTCCGAGATACGCTCACCGCGAACGAAGCCGATGACGATCCAGGGCAGGATAATCATGGATCAAGCGTGCTTAGTGCAGCAACGAGTTACTTGCCGGATAGCCTCGTTGGTCCTGCGTACAATGCAGATATCATGCTCGCGAAGACAGAAGACCTTCGCACAGAGACTCCGAAAGAAGAAGACAATTACGCTGAGGCGCTTGAGGTGATGGAAGCAAAAGGTGTGGACGTTACTTCGTGCTCGCTCGGATATTTTTATTTTGATAGTGGCTATGTCAGTCACAATTATTCCGACATGACCGGCACGGTTACCATTGCAGCCCGCGCTGCAAGTCATGCAGCAAAGCTCGGCGTGTTGATGGTCGATGCAATGGGAAACAACGGAGCGCAAACCTATTCGCACATGATCACGCCCGGTGACGCGGATGGTATCATTTCCGTTGGTGCGCTAAACCTTTCGGATACGATCACTGATTTCAGCGCACGTGGGCCTACGTTCGATGGGCGATTAAAGCCCGAGATATGTGCTCCAGGACTGCAAGTGCAATTGAGTTCTGTCGATGGAGCTTTTTTTGGTGGCACAGGTACGTCGTTCGCAACACCACTCGTATCTAGTGCATGTGCGCTGATTATGCAAACGCATCCGGAAGCAACGGCCCAACAAATTCGTGCTGCTGTCATGAAGACAGGTTCGCATGCTTCGCTGCCAGACACTGCTTACGGCTGGGGCAAAATCAACGCGTATGCCGCGGCGCTGGAGCTCGGTACGATTATCGGTCCTCCCAAGACGACTCTGCTCGGCAATGGTTCACACGTGTGCGTCGCGATGGCGGCAAAGGATTCGATTCATTCAGGACGCATTATTTATTCGATCGGCGATTTTGGACCACTCGATCATTATGTCCAACTGTTGCCGGCACAAGATTCGAACTTGTACTACGCAGATTTTCCTGCGTTGCCAACAGGTACTAAAATTCGATATGTCGTCGAGGCGAAGGATGGTGCTGACACTGTAACCTATTTGCCACGCGATGCACCGCATCACGTGTTCAGTTTTAACGTGAAGGATTCGTCGCTCTCCGTGCAGAACGTCGAGGTGCATGCTGCTGATCTCGGGCTTTCGCCAAATCCGGCATGGTCGAGTCTGCATGCGTTTACCGCATCGCAACAATCCGGAAAGCTTACGATCATTGATGTAGCCGGACGGGAGATGATGAGTCAAAGTATCTCGGCAGGGTTTCACGATCAAGAATTACGTATCGATGCGCTTGCATCCGGTACATACTATGTCCGCTTCGATGGTGGTTCGCCCGGCAATGCTTTTTCCGCACAGCAAAAATTAGTCGTCATTCATTGATCCGGCCAATCATTTAGATGACGTTTCTCAACCCCTTTGTGCTCTTCGGACTTTTTGCGGCATCGCTACCGGTGCTCTTTCACTTGTTCGCGCAGCGCAAAGCAAGACGAGTGGAATTCACATCACTCCGATTTTTGAAAAAGCTCGAACGCAGTTCGATGCGGACCGCAAAGCTCCGACAGCTTTTGCTTTTGATCATTCGTACTCTCTTGATCATCGCTGTCGTGATGGCCTTTGCAAGGCCGGCGCTTAAAGGTTACTTGGGAAGTTTCTTTGGATCGTCGCATGCAAGTTCGACGCTCGTATTCTTAGTCGATAACTCTGCAAGCATGTCACGCTCAGACGAGCGGGGTGAGCTGCTCAAGCAATCGAAAGATGCTGCGCATGATATCGCGGCATTAATGGAGGATGGCGACGAGGCGGTGATCTTGCCGCTTGCCTCGATCCTGCATGGTGGCTCGATTCCACAATTCATTCACGGCAGGCAAGATGTACTGAAAGCCATCGGAGATCTCCATCTCGATTATCGACCCGCCGAGCTTGCCGATGGATTTCGAATGGCGAGTACCGTATTGGCGAAGTCGCTCAATGTGAATAAGGAAATTTATCTTTTGACCGATGGGCAGGCTCGCAATCTAAAAGAACGTGATGGACTTGCGATCGCGAACGCGGACACAATCAAGCGTAAGTCTAACACTCCTGATTCGGCGACGGCGCAAAATCTGAAATTGTTTGATGATCGAACTAAGTTGTTTTATGCGCAACTTGGTTCGGGTGAAACGGGTGGGGGAGTGAATCTTTCCATCGATTCTCTAAAGCCGATCACGACAATCTTTGAACCTGGTCGCCCTATCGAATTCGAGGCATGGATTCGTAACACGATGGAAGTTGCTTCGCCTGGTGCTGCGATCTGGTTGTATTACAATGACGAGCGTGTCGCACAACGGACGATTCCTGCAGTCGCACCACATCAATCCGAACGTATCACGATCGCTGCACCGCCGAGAAACGCCGGGACCGTCGCTGTTCGACTCGAACTGGAGCCCGACGCGCTGCCATTTGATAATAAGCGATTTGCAGTTTTGACAGTGCCCGCAACCCGCCACATTGGGATCTTTGTGCAGAACCCGGGGGACATGATCTTCCTGCGGCTTGCACTCGAACAATCTTTAGGTGAAGGCGGTACGCAATCCTTCACAACAGAATTTCGTAAGCTCGATGAGATTCGCACACTCGCTGCGACGGGTGCACGTTATGACGGCGTGATTGTCGGAGTCTCGGGTGCAGGACTCGCGCAAGAAGATGCAGATGCTTTGCACAACTATGTTACATCCGGTCATGGCGTCGCGCTATTTCTTTTGCAGGGTCTGGATATTCCCACGTTCAACTCCCAAACCGCAGTGCGCTTAGGGATCCCAAATATTGAAGCCAAGCAAGGAACACCGAACGACAACGAGCACTATGCAAGTTTTGCGCAAATCGATTTTTCGCATCCGTTCTTTTCCGGCATGTTCGAATCGACGCAATCGGGCGAGAATGTATTGAGAGGAATCGAGTCGCCACATTTCTTTGAGTATTATGCTCTGGCCAAAGGGCGCTCTCTCACGCTGCTCAAGCTCTCGACAGGTGTTCCGTTCTTGAGTGAGTTCGAGATAGCCAAAAGTAAGATGCTCGTGTTTTCTGCGCCACCGAATCTTGCGTTTAGCGACATGCCTCGCAAAAGCATTTTCTTACCGCTGATGCGTCGTGCAGCCGCCTACATCTGCTCGATCCGCTCGACCGACGAGAACAATCTGAGCACGTTTTTGACGACAGAGCCCTTCGATGTCCCTTTGCCGCTCCTCTCTGGAGAGCAACCGGGCTCCACGGTGCTGATCAAATCTCCGGACGGTACATTTAGGGCGCCGGTCTTAGCTGATGCTCTTGGGCGTATGCGCGTGCACCTGGATGCTGCCGGTTCGGTGGGCAACTATGGCGTCTATCGCGATGCCGAAGCGAAGGATCAGATAGGGGCTTTTGCGGTGAATATTCAGAGCGACGAATCGGACCTGACACCCGCGACTCCAGCCGAAACCAAGGCCTTCCTCGCCAAGCGTATGAGCAAACCTGAATCGATCATCACCATCGATCCTGCTAAGAAAGGACTCGCCGAGCGCATTCTGCAGTCGCGCTTTGGTGTTGAACTTTGGCAATCGTTTCTCTGGGCTGCACTCATCCTCGCGCTCCTCGAGATGCTCATCGCTCGCGAGGCCAAGAATACAGTTCTACCGTAGTCCCAGAACTCCTTTTCATTTCACACTTTACCGTCTACTCAAAGATGAACCACAATTAACCAAATTGTGCATTCTTTCGTGTATCAAACTATGTAGAAATGCGTTTATAAGTGTATAGAATACTGGCATTTGCTTTGATATAGGATCGCACAAGGCCATATATATTTTATAGCTTCGATTGGAATAATTGATACCGTCATGGATACCTCATCAAAGAATTTGAGAACTTTCGCAAAGAGCACATTGATGCTCTCGCTTGCGTTGGTCACTCTCGTCTCGATAGCGGGATGTTACACACAAGTTACTTCGGATCAAGGTGACTATTGGGGACACACAGGACGTGCGAAGCGTGAGAAGGTTGTCGTGGTTCAGCAGCAACCAACATACGATACCGTGCTGGCAAGCAATGCTTCTCCGGATGCCGTTGATACGATTTATGTCAATGATGATAGATCTCGCAACGACGCCGGCTATCAAGGTTCGGGGACGGTCGTTAATAATTATTACAATACGGATCCGGGTTACTACGATGGATTCTATGGCTCGTCGTATCGTAGTGGCATAACCATTTCGATCGGCTACGGAAGCTTCGGTCGTTATTACGATCCATGGGGTTCGTATTATCACTCGTACTCGCCATACTATGCGAGTTCGTGGTATGATCCGTATGATTATTGGTATCATCGCGGCGGACGTTACAGCTACGATCCATATTATCCGTACCCACCAAGTCCGTTCTATAGCTGCTACGCACCGGTGTACGATCCATTTGATTTTTATTATCCATACTATGGTCGCGGTTATTATGGGGGCGGATATTACGGAGGTCGCGGATACTATGGCGATCGTGGGTACTACGGCGGACGAGATGGCTATAGCGGTTCGGGATCATCCGGCAATCATAAGATCGGTCGTGTTCGCGGTGGAGAAAGCCGTGGTACGAATGGACGCGGTTCAGGCACGGGCACAAGTGTAGGCCGCGGCGGGAACAATTCGCCTTCGGGTACTCGTCCGGGTGGATCAGGTCGCGTTGGCAGAGCTAACAGCGAGAACCTGCAAGTGCCAAGTACTACCGGCGTTTCGCAAACGGGTATGTCGCAGACAGGTGCGACGCAAACCGGAACGCACATTGACGCAAACAATTTGAATTCCGGTCAGCGCACTAACGATGGAAGAGCAGTATTGATCGGTAACAACTCAGCACCGAGTGATCCGTCTTCAGTAAACTCAAGCACGAACGGCAATGTCACGAATGCGAATGTTACAAACGGAAATTCCGGTAATGTGCGAGTCGCGACTGTACCGTCCGTGAATGCGCAAAGCTCCGGCACGCAAAGCTCCGGCACGCAAAGCGCTGGCACTCAAAACTTGAGCACACCTTCGAGCGCAACGACACCGCAGCACCGCGTTGTCTACGTCAGAAGATCGGATGCACAAACGAATGCGGCACAGAACGTGGTCTCGGGTAACGATCCTTCGTTTCGCCGCGAGCGTGCAGCACAGGCTTCGCGAACCGAAACTGTTGGACGCAATTCAGAAACCTACAAGCCACAAGTCGCACGTCAAGCCGAGCCGCGTAGAGTAGAATCTTCGAGTGGATGGAGTGCACCTGCTTCATCGAGTGGTTCGACTTCGAATGGTGGCAACAATTCCGGTGGTAGCACGAATGGTGGTGGTAACACCAACGGCGGTGGCAATAATGGTGGTGGCAACTCCGGTGGTGGAAGCTCGGATGGCGGCCGGTCTGTCGGTCGTAGCAGATAAACTGCACTCCGAACAGTGCTAATTTTTGGTATACGTTCGTCAGAATATTTTCGAAATGAGAATCAAATATTTCGTCGTAGCTATCGCGTGCCTTATGGCACCTTCGATGGCAAGCGCACAGGACTTGATAGACGCAATGCGTCTCACGACCGATCTACAACCGATCGGTGCTCGAGGACAGATCTTCGGCAACGCGACGTTCGGGTCGATTATAGGTATCGATGCTTTATCGACGAACCCCGCAGCACTCGCACCACTTGAGTTTGGTGAGATGGGAATTGCGATCTTCGGAAGACAGCATGGTTCGACCGCACTGTATAACTCGGTGAGTACGCCGGAGTCGCAGACTTCGACGAGTATCTCAGCGCTCGGTATAGCGATTCCGGTCGAGACGAAGCGCGGACATCTGGCTTTTGGAATTTCGTATGATCTCGTGCAAGATTATTCCTCGGCCTACTCTTTTAATTCGGTGAATAACTCTTCGTCATTTCTAAATACCACCGATTTTCTGGATGATCCTGGATTAGCTGGGATCAGTGGTTCGCATCAGACGTATCTCGATAATCATAATCTTGCATGGCAATTGCATTTGACGCTGGATGTTCCTGACTCTGGTGCCGGCTCACTTCGAACAATTCTGAAGAGTGGTTTGCAAGAATCGGGCACCGTGCTGCAAGAGGGAAGTATGCATGCAATTCGAGTCGGTGGTGGTATTGATATCGCTGAAGGATTCTCCGTTGGTGCTGCGCTAAATTTCTTTGTGGGCAGTTATACCTATAGCCGAGAATTTAACGTCACGAACGTGCTCGGATTATATGGCACGACAGGAGCCGATTCTTTACCGCCGTATGGATTCAAGTCTGCACAGATTATCGACAACCGTGATCAGCAGATCGCAGGTGCGAGTATGAAGTTTGGCGTCTACTCGTATCTGAGCGATCTTGTGCATGTGAATGCAACTATCGAGACACCAACGATCTTTAGTGTCGCCGATCATTTTCACGAATCGGGTACTTCGAAGTTCGTGTCCTACAACTTCAACAGCGCCGATGCACCACAGGTAGAGCCCGATATCTCGAACAATTATGATGTCGTGACGCCTCTCAAATTCGGACTTGGAGCAACGTTTCAACTTTTGGGCGCGACAGTTACCGGCGGTATGAACTATGCAGATATGTCGCAGACGCGTTTCACTAATGGTGATGTGGATCTTAGTGATTTGAATCTTGCAGCGCGAAAGGAATTGACTTCGGTGCTTAGTTGGCAGCTTGGTGCGGAATATCTTTTTAAGGTGATCGGCGTCTCCGTTCGTGCGGGCTACGGCATGGAGCCTTCGCCATACAAGAACGACCCAACGGAATTTAATAAGAAGATGCTAAGCTTCGGAGCGAGCATGGTCGTAAGCAAGAGTGTCATCATCGAAGGTGCATTCAAGCAGATCAAATTTCGCACGCAGCACACGCTCTATCCTATACAAAGCGATCAACCGGCCGCAGTCATATCGCCGGATGATATTGTGCAATCGCAGATCGTTGTTTCGCTCGGGTATAGATTCTGATCCGTTCCGCGGTTACCCGAGATAGTACTTCAGTGGATTTGGAAGAATGGTACACTCCTCGGCGATACGAATTCCGTGACTGATGCGATGCTCTTCGCGAAGCTGGTATAGCTTCGGCACCATGCGATCCCGAAGTTTGAGCGGCGCGATCGGATTGATGAAAATTGAAGTACCACCTTCAAACCCCGCAGATGTGTTCACACGCCATTTGATCAACACATGCCACGGCATGTTGTGCACCGCATCGATCGGAGTATAGTACCATTCCTCATTGCATGAAATGCGAGAGCCCATCGCTGCGTGACACGCATGCACGAGATCGCTCACGCCTCGCAATTCTTCGGCAGAATGTTCGAAGGGACGTGCAGCTCGCGCTTTGGAAAATATTTCGAGTGTCGGATGCCTGTGACCAATACCGGCGAACGCGATAGCCCAATCATTTTCCGCAAATACAAGATTGTGCATTGCCGCAAGATTTGCTCCAAATTCGTTGTACACATTTGAATCGATTCGCAGCATATCCACCTGATGCCGAATGGAAGAACCCCAATCGTCGAGGCCCACGAGCTGTTTGTGCAAATGATCGAAGCTGGCGCCCGCAGGTGCGAGCCAGTTCTGAAAAATCGAGATATAACGTATGTAACGGTTCGATGCAAAAATATCTTGCATTGCGCCAATTGTGAACCTAAAATATTGGTAATGCTCTTCGGGTGACATTTCCCCGCTGCTGAAGAGTTGGTTGTCTAAAACTGCACCCGGTGCAAAATGCGGCTTGGCGATCACAACTTCATGCCCGCCCCCAAAGAATGCATCCGATAGCAGGATCTTGTCCGTCTCCGGAAGTGCGGCGATTGCAACTTCTGGATTTCCTATCGCTCGGAGTTTATAATCGAGTACATCAATCACGTGCTTTTTGCCTGCAGGTGATTCGAGGTAGCTATCCTTCCATTGCAGATTCCGCTTCGAGAGTGAATATTCATAATTTTTTTTCCAGTAATCGACCGTCACGATTTCGAACAGGTTGGGGACTCGACGGAACAACCAATCCGTATCGTGATAATGCTCCGGAAGGACGTGCTCGGCCTTTTCGAACATCCCTGCCGAATCCCGATAAATGCGAGATTTTTCGGGTGGCGTTTCGAGCATTCTGTTTTCGCAGAAGGAGCAATATTCCAAATGATCACTCGCTGTCAACTCCCGCGCGGAGGAGTGCAGATCGTTGGAACTTGGTTTGGCTCCGCGTCCAGGTACCGACCAAACCTCGTTATCGGTAAATGGGTTGATTTGTTTGATGGTCCCATCGGCCATCAAACTATAATATCTCAAATATTCCACGTTTTAGGCTCTTTTGTGATTGATGTGCTGTAAAAATAACCCTTTTGGAGCACGGCAACCTGAGTTCTGGATTTCCGGATAGTTTGCAGATTGGCATCGCTTTAGCAGGAGAATCTATAAAGCACGAATATGGTTGTAAATTACGATACAGTGTTCCTTTATTAATTACTCACTAAAATCAACTAAAATAACTATTATGGACAGATATTGCAGAAATCAATCGAGCATGGGACCTTTCGCATTGGGCGCGCTTATCGGCGGCGTTGTTGGTGCAGCCGTAGCATTGCTCTATGCTCCTTCCGAAGGTTCGGAATTGCGCGAGTCGATCGGCGAGAAAGTCGACGATCTTTCGGATGATGTGACCAAAGTATTCTCGAAAGCTAAGCGCTCGGCAGAGCATTTAGTCAACGAAGGACGCGATCAAGGC
>JBDTCS010000209.1:0-10341 GCA_039923455.1 Kapaibacterium sp. (SeqCode)
GGAAAAGTCAGTTCACTCTACGATGCAACCGCACCGCAAGATGGTAGGCTGGACTTAACACTGAATGCAACCACGCTACCCGTCGGCACCTATCTCGTGCGAGCCATTTGCGGTAACGAGATCGTGACAAGACGCATCATGCTTATTCGCTGAGTTTGATATTACTGTGATTTCCGCGGATTTTCCTTGGAGGAAAGTCGGTTATAGGCGCGTCGAATATTTATGGGCTCTGGAATTGGCTATTTTAGGCTGATTTTAGGGATTTTCAACCAGCGCCCGTTGGGTACTACTCGGTGGATTGAGGGCTTGCTCCCAAAAACACCGGCGTTAAGTATGCGAGGGCTGATTTGAACAAACAATGGCAACAATTCAATTAGACGCAATCAAGAGAGAGAAGCTCGGTGGTAGTCATGCTGAGCATCTCCGTCGCGAAGGAAGAGTCCCGGGAATTCTCTATGGTCACGGCGAGCCGACGACGGCGTTTCACGTGAAGGAGCTTTCGCTTCGTCCGCTGATCTACACGCAGGAGACGCACACGATCAATCTTTCGATCGATGGCAAAACTTCTCTCTGCATTCTTCGTGAGATTCAGTTCCATCCTACTACCGATCGTGTTCGTCATATCGATCTTATCGCACTGCATGCCGGTGAGAAGATCCGTGTTGATGTTCCGGTTGTGCTTTCGGGAACAGCAGCTGGTGTGAAGGATGGCGGTATCGTCGATTTCACGCTGCACAAGCTTTCTGTCGAGACACTTCCGGAATCGATCCCAGAGCATATCGACGTGGACGTTCGCGGACTCAAGATCGGTCACTCGGTTCACGTGAAAGATCTTCCGGCGCATCCTGGCTATACCATCTTGGGCGACGAGAACGCAGTCATCGTGTCATGCGTACCACCAAAGCAGGTTGACGCAACAGCAGTTGCCGCAGCAGCCGTTGAGCCTGAGCAGATACAGGCAAAGGGCAAGAAAGACGAAGAGAAGTAATCTCGAGGTTCGATTCGAAATATTAGAAGACTCGTGCAGCCGAAATGTTGCACGAGTCTTTCTTCCGATAGCGATTCCAACCGTATCATCCCGAACATACTATTTTATTCATGAAGCTATTCGTAGGTCTTGGCAATATTGGCTCCGAATATGACGGCACCCGCCATAATATCGGATTCGATGTGGTCGGTTCGCTCGAGCAGCATCTGGATCGATCGATGGGATGGAAGGCCGGCAACGGAGATTATTATTTCGCCAAAGGTGTCTATCGCGGCGAGGATGTTGTGGTCGTGAAGCCGACGACGTTTATGAATCTTTCGGGACGAGCCATTCGGCAAGTGATGCAGTTCTACAAGATCGAAATTTCTGATCTGATCGTAATCTGCGATGATCTCGCGATTCCGTTCGGTGCACTTCGACTTCGATTGCAAGGTTCGGATGGTGGTCACAACGGGTTGACCTCGGTGATCTATGAACTGGGTTCGGATCAATTCGCACGCTTGCGCTGTGGGGTCGGTGCAAACTTTCGCAAAGGGGAGCAAGTGCGGTATGTGCTTTCTCCGTTCAAACGCGAAGAGAAGCCGGAAGTTTTGGAGATGATTGATCGTGCGGTCGTGGCTTGCAGAACGATCATCGAAGATGGACTCTCGATCGCGATGAACAAAGTGAATTTCACTCCGGCCAAACCCGAGGTGGAAAAGCCCGAGGTCGCCAAGCCTGTGAAGCCAAAGCCTGCGAGTGCGAATCCGACGAGTGACACGAAGATCGACAAAGATTCGGGTAACTGGGAGTAGAAAGAGCAATTGAAATGGAACTACGACTTGTAAAGCATCTGTTTTTCGCCGTCCGAGTGCGATAGTCCTTGAAGAGAGAAAGACCTGCGGGGTAAGCGTTGCAGGTTAATCTCAAAGACTTTTGTTTGTTCGGCCCGAGTGGTGGAATTGGTAGACACGCTGTGTTCAGGGCGCAGTAGTCGTGAGGCTGTGGGAGTTCGAGTCTCCCCTCGGGCACAGGTATTAGTATGCGAGCGCTTGTACGGCCATGAGTGACCGTGCAACGTGCGAGAGTCATCTTTACTCAGGTCAGGTTTGCGCACACCATCGAGCGACCTTTATTCATCGAGTGACCTTTACTCGGAAGCATCCGTCCCGCCCAGCGCAATAGGCACGGCGCACAAGCAGCGCGCAGCCAGGAATTCCATTTTTATCTCAGGACTGCTGATCGCAGCGAAACTCTCGGTGGGTATCGCAACGGGTTCGCTGGCGATGCTTTCGCAAGCAGCTGATTCTGCGTTTGACCTGATCGCACTTATCATCACGCTGCTCGCTGTTCGCATCAGCAACGTTCCTCCGGACGAAGATCATCTCTATGGTCACGGCAAATTCGAGAACCTCTCGGCGCTCGTCGAAGCGCTTATACTTTTTGGAGTGACGTGTTGGATCGGTGCTGAGGCCGTAACGCGATTGCTCGGTTATGGCAATCACGTGATCGAAGTGAACATCTGGAGTTTTGTCGTGCTCATCGCTTCCGTCATTCTCGATTTTTGGCGAAGCCGAATGCTCCGAACGACAGGGAAGGAGTTCAACTCTCAAGCACTCGAGGCAAGCGCGTTGCACTTCTTGACCGATATGTTCAGCGCACTCGTCGCGATCATCGGATTGCTCATCGTAAAGTTTTGGGGTTTCGCAAATGCCGATGCATGGGCAGCTATCGCCGTTGCGCTTTTTGTTGCATATCTCAGCGTGAAGCTTGGCAAGCGAGCGATCGATGGACTCACCGATAGATTTCCACTTTCGAAAGAATACAAACATCTTTTAGAACTTGCGGCAGCTACGCGAGGCGTCGAGAGAGTTCGTCGTTTGCGTGTTCGGCAAGCCGGGCCGTATTACTTTATGGAAGTGACCGTTGAAATAAATCGTACACTTCCATTTGCATCTATACAGCGAATATTAAAAGAGGTCGAACGTGTGCTTGCTGAGCAATTTCAAAACACCGATGTTACCGTGCATTGGTTACCGGTAAAGACTGAACGCGAGTCACCGTTCGAGACGCTCAAGCTTATCACAAGCGAGAATGCAGTGTTGCCGCATAATGTTGATCTGACACAAAACGAATCAGGCGAGATCTATCTCGATTATCATCTCGAGTTTCCTCCGAAGATCGACTTTATTACCGCGCATCAAGTAAGCACCGACATCGAGGAGCAAGTGCAAGCGCAACTGCCGCAGATAAAACGTGTGACAGTGCATTTGGAAGAGGAGCGCTCGGATCGCGTGCCGGCAGTCGTGAAGGATGTTACGCTACGGCGATCGGGATTTGTGCTTGAGATATTGTTTTATGCGAAAGCTGCGAACCGGTCCGTGCTAAATGTGCACGATATAGTCCTCTCGCAAGGTGTCTCGGATGGTAGTTTGAAGTTGGTGTTAACGCTTGATCTCAGCGACGCGATCTCACTTTCAAAGGCGCATGAGATCGCATCTAACGTCGAGGATGAACTTCGCAAACGCTTTCCGGAGTTGACCCGGATCGTGATTCAGGCCAACCCACTTAGCGAAAATACGATAAACGAATTACTTCAGAATCCCGAATAGATCGTCGATACGATTAAGATTAAACCGGAACGGCTCGCCGGCAGAATCCTCGCAATAGACAAAGCAATTCGAAACCAAATCGTTGTGTACGGTCGAGACTTCAAAGCGTGCACCGCTTAGCAGCGTGCAGACTTCTTCCGGATAGTGATACGTGTATTCGTATTGTTCTTCCTCACAGCGTTCGTAACAATTTCGATTGAGAAAGCTCATCGAGACTCCCACTTGCGCGTAACGAATCGCACGATCGAGCAATCGCACAAGTGAAGATATCCGATTCTTGTTCGGGAACATGAACTTCAAACACGGAGCCACACCGAACATTGTCACGACATCGTAACTCTGTTCGAATTCGTATTTGAAAAAATCATCAGCGATTGCTTCGATGGCAGGGAAGCGCTCGCGAATAACGCGGATCTGCTCGGAAGCAATATCAATCGCGGTGAAATGTCCAGGCTTGATCCCCTTACTCAGGAGATATTCGTAAAACAATCCATTGCCCGAACCGACATCAAGAATGGATTTGCCGTTCAAATCCACACGCTCCATAAGAAAATCAAACTGCGAATACATTTGCTCAGGCTCTGCCCAATCGTTTGCATCATACGCGGCTTCGGCTTCCTTCACATTAAGATTGTAATATGCTGCGAGGGATTCCGGAGAGAGCGTATGTCCCGGAAGCATATAGTTGCTCATCGGCACTTCGGTCGCCGGAGTCAGTATCTCGCCGATGAGGCTTGGAATTGCGTTTGAACCGGAGACAGATGTTTTGCCATTCGTGTGTGGCGTAGAGATCTTTTCAGACATGCAAATTATTTTGTTAAAGGACCGCAGTGGATTGTTCGACTGCCGGACTCAGATACGTGTTCTTTTCTTCTGTTGTTAAAAGCTCGTTCATGCTTCCACTTCGGAAGCCTTCCATATCGAGTGTGATATAGTTGAAGCCCGCGGATTTTAGTGCTTCGATGATCTTCATGCGGTGTGGTGCTTCCATTGCACGAAGCAGTTCTTTCGCACCAAGTTCTATGCGCGCGGTTTGATCATCTTGATACCGTACACGGACAACCTTAAAGCCCATATCGTGAATGGCTTGCTCGGCATGATCGATGCGTTTTAGTTTATCGCGATCGATACTCATTCCATAGGGGAAGCGAGATGATAGGCACGCAAACGATGGCTTATCAAATGTGCGAAGTCCGAGTTGCTCACTAAGCTTGCGAACATCAGCTTTTGTAAGTCCGGCAAGTGCAAGCGGGGAATGTATCTCACGCTCGGTAAGTGCGCGCAAGCCTGGACGGAATTCGGCTGTGTCATCTGCGTTCGTACCATCGAGCACCGCACGAAATCCGATGCGCTCACGAATACCGGAAAGTTTTGTAAAGAGCTCGCTCTTGCAATAATAACAGCGATCGGGTGGATTCTCTGCGAACTTGAGCACATCGGTTTCTTCGGTGCGCGTTGTTTCGTATTCTGCATCCATCTCTTCGGCGAGTTGAACGGCCTCGAAGAGCTCACGTTCAGGATAGGTCTCGCTGATGCCTATGACCGCACGGACGTTCTCTTTGCCGAGTGTATCACGAGCGACCTTAAGCAAGAACGTGGAATCGACCCCACCGGAAAATCCGATAACGACTGTGCCAAGCTCGCGCAAGTGAGTTTCGAGTTCAAACTGTTTTGCCCGAAGCAACGCATCGCTACTCGGAGAAACCGCAGGTACTATGACCGTCAGATCCAACATTGTGAAATTCGATTCTACCGACTGATCTTGCATGAAGCACTCGTGATTAGAAGCGTCCGTGTTTATTTGTGCGCTTTAGTCGAATTATTTGTTCGCTTTAGCCGTGGTGAGCTTCTTTACGGATAAGGCAAGGCGTCCAACAATTCGGTCTCGGAGAGCGTTCGGAAGCCCATCGATGGCTTCCGAGCGGCTGCGCATATCGCACATATCATTGACATAATCTACAACGACAAATTGCGAAGGTTCGTAGGGAGTGCTTTGCCGAAGTGCGATCTCGCTCGAGAAAAAGTTAAGGCCACAGATCGCGGCGATACGTTTCATAATGCCTCGAAGCGGTCGCAGCTTGTAAAAGTGCTCCTCGTCGGGCGTGATAAGATCATACTCATGCGTCAGATCATCCCAACGAACAAGGTATACCTGTCCATAAACAAAATAGCAGCGATACCAACATCGCTTATCCTTGATGATGCGAGGAATGATCTTTTCCTGCAATAAATATTTATCGTCGGCGAAGTCTTGCCTCGCTTCGAGAACATCGAGCAACGTCTCTGCTCCGGTAACTACACCGATGCCCCCGCCGGTCGTGTTTGCGGGTTTGATGATGAAGGGTCGGCCAAGATGGGCCATATCGGCAAGCGTCAGTTCAATCTCGTTGGCCTTCGAGAAAGGAGAGATGATGATAGTATAGGGAACGCGTATGCCCCCTCGCATGAATTCGAGATGCATCGTGGCTTTGTCGATCGCGCTTGAGGTCTCGGCGTAGTCGTTCATGACCTTACCCCCTCTAAGCTTGACGGCCTCGCCCAATTCTTGAAAGATGAGTTCTTCATCGAAGGCCCGATCAAGATAAGTCGAGAATCGAAGTGAGTCGGAGCGCACCAATTCCAATACCTCATTGACGTTCTCTTCGGTAACGCGAAATGTTTGTAGGCCATATTTTCGGTGGATCTCGTGTTCTAGCAGCTTGACGAAAGACTCGTCATACTCCCAAATCCAGCCGACAGCCAAATCAAACTTTTGCATGCACACTCGTTATTGGAACCGCACCACCACGAATAGTTATTATTGCGGTGGAAATATCACCTCGATTCATGAAATTACTGAGAGTCACAACACCGCTTCTGTTCCTATCTATCCTTATAAGCGCGCTCTATATGGGGTGCGACAAGGGATTGGAGCCGCCGGCAGTTCCGGTCGGAGTTGCGCAAGCAACGATCTCTGGCAAAATTCATTTCCCGGGTCGTTGGCCAAGAAAAGATTCGGTGGTCGGGCTTTTTCTTGTGCTGATTCAACCGGCACCTCCATATTTGGAGAGCACACTCATCAGCGGTATCAATACGACCGTACTACCTATTCAGCTGAACTATCTCTCTTCGGATACCAGCTACGCATACGCTGTGAAGGTTCAGAAATACAGTTATCTCGGTGTTGCCCAACTCTACGGAGCAAACACGACTGCGGATTGGCACATCGTCGGCTTTGCGCATGATGCTCTCGACTCAGCAATTTCATTTGATGTGACGCCGGGTGCGCAGCTTAGTGCGGATATCACTGTGAATTTTGATTCGCTTCCACGTCAACCATTTAAGCAGTGAGCAATCAAACTATGATGCGGCTCAAATATTTTTTAGTTCTCCTCTGCCTCGGATTCCTCATACACGATGCGAATGCGCAATCGCTATTCGTCGGAAAATTAATCGAGGCGGGTTCGCTCGAACCGATTGGTGCTGCATCGGTAAAACTTATCACGACGGATGGGAAGATTCTTCAGACACAGATCTCGCATGCCGACGGAAGTTTTAAGCTTCAGCGATTGCAAGATGGCGCAAAGCTTCAGATTCACGCACTTGGTTTTCGGGATACACTAATTTTATTTCCTATTCAAGCGAGTCTTACGTTTTCGCTTGAGCAGAGTTATGCACGAGGTGAGGAAGTTACGATCACTGCGCAACGACACTTGACTGCGCTGCAAGATGTGCCGGTCTCGTTTTCGGTTGTGCAAGCGAGAGAAATCGCTGCACGTGCACCAGATGGATTGGATAATGCGTTGCGCTATATACCGGGTGTATCGGTGACCGAGAGTCAGGTTAATGTTCGAGGGTCTTCAGGCTATGCACGTTCGATTGGTTCGCGTGTGTTGCTGCTACTCGATGGAATGCCCTTTCTCGCGGCCGATAACGGTGACGTGAAGTTCGATGCACTCCCGATGTTCGATGTCGAGCGGATCGAGGTGATCAAAGGTGCAGGTTCGGCGCTTTATGGATCAAATGCGCTCGGCGGAGTGATCAACGTTATCACTAGGCAGCCGACGCAAGATCTTCATGGAGCGTTTCAAACGTTCGCGGGCGAATATGATCAGCCTATCTATCCGCAGTGGCACGTGCCTTCTGTCGGCCGCAGATTCTACACTTTCGAAGGCGGGCTCTCAGGTGGGATCAACAATTGGGGCATCATGGCGAGCGGTGGATACAAGCGCAATGAAGGCTATCGTATCGGCGATGATTACTATCGGTGGCATTCGTTTCTTAAATTGGATGTGCCTGTCGGCGGCTCATCTAAGCTGAACATTTCGAATTTGCTGGCCAATGAAGATCATGGAGGTTGGCTCTATTGGAGAAGTCTTGCGGAGCCGCTCGCGCCTTCGGATTCTGCAGCGGCAGTGAATGGGAGGATACATTCCTTCAAGAGTAATACGCAGATTCACTATACTACCATCTTGGGCGAAAGCGTGCTCGCTTCGGCTAACGCAAATTATGTTCATACTAATTTTACGACCGATGCTTCGAAGATCGGTGATCCGCCGGGGGCACACTCGAGTGCCGATGGAATAAATCTCGAATTGACGGCGAGCCTGCCGGTTCTGGAAAAAGTTTTTCTTACTTCCGGATTGACGGGTTCGTATCAGAAAGTTGCTTCCGATCTTTTTCTTGATCGCTCGGGAATGCTGTTCGGGGCATTCACGCAAGCGGAGATAAAACTCTTGGACGCCGTCACGGTAACCGCCGGAATTCGTGGCGATTATATCAAGTATGATTCGGTCGATGGTGCAGGAAGACTATCACCAAAGCTTGGCCTTAGTTATGCGCTGACGCCAGAACTATCCCTGCGAGCTTCCTATGGAGCGGGCTTCCGAGCACCTGCAATCGGCGAGCGGTTCATTCAGAGTAAGTTTGACATTTTCACGGTTAAACCAAATCCTGATCTAAAGCCGGAACGAAGTAACTCTGTCGAAGCAGGAGGGACATATTCGGATGAGCACTGGAAGTTGGATGGTGCAGTGTTTTATTCGTCGTTCAGCGAACTGATCGAACCGACGTTCGTCAATGGTACCTATATCCAATTTCAAAATGTGACCCGTGCTGACTTGTTCGGACACGAGGAGAGCGTGGAGTTTTTTCCATTTGATAATGATCTGCTTGCACTTCGTCTGGGTTACACGTATATCTATCCGAAGGATGCCACAACCGGTGAGGTGCTAAAATTTCGGCCGAGGCATTTATTGCAATCGCGTGCGGAGATCAAGTTTGCTGGCATTAGCATCAGCTCCGATTTTCGGTATGTTAGCGCGTATGAGACGTATGATTCTACGCTTGCAATCCAAGTCAAAGATGGAGACCAAAGAGTGCCGGCATACGTTCTTGATGCGCGTATCGGGTATTCGTTCGAGCAGTCCATGAAGTTGCCACTCGAGATTACCTTGCAAGCGCAAAATGTTCTTAATTATTACTACGTCGAGATCCTTGGAAATCTGGCACCACTCAGGAGCTATTCGCTAAGGCTTGAAACAAGATTCTAACTCGTTAGTAGAATCAGGTAGCGCAGACGCTGCATTTATCTTATAATTATTAGACTATTGCCGGACGAGATCGAACGTAGCACAGTTCAAATGTTTGATAGTCATTGTCATCTGCAGACCGAACAGTTTGCGGATGATGTGGACGCGACTGTTGCGCTCTCAAGGGCAGCAGGAGTTTCGGCGTTCATGATACCTGCTATTGATCTTGCAAGTTTTGATGCAACGGTTGCGCTGGCGAATCGGATTGATGGAGCGTGCTATGCGCTGGGAATTCATCCACACAGTTCAATGGAGTGGTCGCCAGATGTTCGAAAGCAAATTCTCGATAGAGCAGAGACAGATTCAAAACTCGTGGCGATCGGGGAGATAGGCCTAGACTATTTTTATGATTTCTCACCCAAGGATATTCAGCAAAAAGCCTTCCGAGAGCAGATCGAATTGGCTCAGAAACTTGGGAAGCCGATCATCATTCACACGCGAGAATCGGATGATGATGTCTGGCAAATCGTGAGCGAACTCTACCCAAATAATCCGCAAACAGGCCCAACCGGCCAATTTCACTGTTTTTCCGGCTCGGTCGACTTGATGCAAAAAGCTGTCGCCAAGGGATTTTTTGTGAGCTTTACTGGAAATATTACGTTTAAGCGAATGGGAGGTGAGCCGAATCCGCTACCCGAAGTGGTTCGGCAAACGCCAATAGAGAACATACTTCTGGAGACAGATTCGCCGTATCTGGCACCAATGCCGCATCGTGGAAAGCGAAATACACCCGCAAATTTGGGTTTGATCGCTGCAAAAATTGCCGAAATTAAAGAGATCGATATTTCAATTGTAATGAAACAAACGTTCGATAACGCCACCCGGCTTTTCCTGAGACCTACATTAATCGTAATGCTATTCGGCATTCTTGCTCTATTTGCGAGTGCCTCAGAGGCCCAACGACAAGATCCGATCGGTAGTCGGCCTCCCGATTCGGTTATGACACCAGAGCGCCGTCGCGCAGAAGATTTACTCAAGAAGCAGCGTGAAGAACTCCAGAAAGAAGATGACAGGCGTAGGCAAGATTCCGTTGTTGCTGCTGAAAAGGAACGCCAGGAGACGATCCTCGAACTCCAACAACAAGCTCGTCAGGATTCAGCAAAAGCTGCTCAGCGAATTGCTGACGAAGAAAAAGCCAGACTCAAAGCACTAACGCCGATCGCTTGGAAAGCAATCGGAATTGGAGGGAGCG
>JBDTCS010000210.1:0-7076 GCA_039923455.1 Kapaibacterium sp. (SeqCode)
TATGTCGATGGTGTTTTGCAGACTCGCGGTGAGCGCAACGATTATGTGATCGACTATGGGCTCGGCGAAATCATCTTTCAACCTCGGCGACTCATCACGAGTGCTTCACGCATCTCCGTGGATTTTCAATATTCCGATCAGCAATACACGCGAACATTTTTGGGTGGGCAAGCAAAGAGCGCGTTTCTCGACGACGCAATCGGTGTCACTGCAAGTTTCTTGCGTGAAGGTGACAACCCGGACGCACCACTCGATCTGACGCTTTCTGATTCCGACAGGACGCTACTATCACAAGCCGGTAGTGATCCGTTCAAAGCTGCAAAATCGGGAGTGATAGTCGTGCCGCGTGATTCACTTGGTCGGGCACGAGGAAGTTATGATCGCATCGACACTGTGGTCGGTGGTACCCAAACGATCATCTATGTTTACTCGCCGTTCGACACTATCAACGCAGTCTACAATATTAATTTTGGGAACACGGGCACTGCTCGTGGGGCGTATGCACGTATCGGTGTTGGCCAGTATCAATTTGTCGGTGCCGAGAATGGTGACTATGACACGCTGACTTTTCTACCACTGCCGCAAGTAACGCAGATGCTCGGTTTTCTTGCGAGCGTTCGTCCGTTTCATTCGCTTGGCCTAAGCGGTGAAATCTCAGGTTCACAATTCACACCGAATCGATTTGCTTCGGATCAGATCAATGATGTTGCGTATAATCTGCGCGGTGCATTCGGTGATACAGTGCGCTCGTTATCCTCCACTTCCGGTTATCTCGAATTGACCGCTTCGGATAGACGCGTCGGAAAGAATTTCATTTCAATCGATCGCACGCAAGATGTCGATTATCTCAGACGTTACGGCGTTGATCTCGCCGCCGGCACGGGGCAAGTGCTTCCCACTAGTTCGAGTGAGGAAACACGCGAGTCACATTTGCATTATGAACCAACGAATCTCTTGCGCATCGATGGCGACTACGGAACATTCGATCGACGAGAAGCTGCATATAGTTCTGAACGACTCGCGGGACACGCAGAGCTTTTGGAAGATTCAAGTTTTGCTCCCCACATAAACGCCACTCTCGAACGCTTGCCTACGCGTGACTCATCACAGCATGAACAATCGGTTTGGTTGCGATCGAATGCACTCGTGAGCAAGAGCATTTCATTCGGTTCACAGGTGCTAACGCTATCGACGCAATACGCAACCGAATCTCGAAATACGACCCCGTTCTTTCTGTCAGGAGAAGCATTGGATTCGCTCACTTCTCACTCGTTCTCTTATCGAGAGCTGACACCAGGTGTTGCTCTAAGATTGAGCGATCGTTTTTCGATTGGCAGCAGCTACGATATTCGTGAGGACGATAGCGCTCGCTCGGGTGCGCTGTTCAAGGTGAGCGATGCGCATACGCTTCGAGTAAATTCTTCTCTCACGAATATCGGCGGCTTTAGTGCATTGTTCGACCTGACCGTCCGCAAGAAGACCTATTCCGACACCGTCAGCTTTCGTGAAGCGGGCGGCAATCAGGATGCGCTGCTCTTTCGGTTCGAGCCGCGTTATGCCTTGCCCAATCGAGCGCTCAGCATTGATGCACTTTATGAAATATCGAACCAGCGCTCGGCTCGTCAAGAGCGTGTGTTTCTGCCGGTGCGTGCCGGGCTTGGTAGTTATCGATACGTGGAAGATTTTAATCACAACGGCAAGCAAGATCCGGACGAGTTCGCACTTGCTCGTTATGCCGATGAGGGTACGTACATTCTTATCAACGTTCCGACCGAGCAACTTTTTCCTACAACCGATCTGCGTTCTTCTGCACGGTTACATTTTGACATGCAAGGCTTACTCGGACAAAGTACTCGCGATAGCTCGGGGCTTGCAAAGATTCTAGGCTTTTTCTCCGGAGAGTCGTTCATCCGCGTTGAAGAGTCGAGCACAGACGCTACATCGGAAGATATTTATTTTTATCGCGTCTCCCATTTTCAAAATGACTCGACCACGATTCATGGCACCATTGAGTTGGAAGAGGACCTAAATGTTTTAGAGAACAATCCGATTCAATCCTATCGGCTCCGATTTCTGGAACGACGCGGTGCGAATCAGTTCAACACCGGACTTGAGCGAACCTACACGGCTGAGCGCTCCATTCGCGGACGCTTTCGTCCGTTGCTCGAACTCACAAACGAAACAACCATCGGTAGCACAACCGACATCGCCGTCACACAACTTGGATCGTACAACCGACCCCATCATACTTCGAGCTATAATCTTGTCACAGATCTGAGTTATCATCCACTCGAAAGTCCGATCGACTATGGCATTCGCGCAGAACTGACGCTCGGCAATGAGGAGAGCGTGACACCGAATATTAAAGCCCTGACAGACGCCATCACGCTTCGCTCCAGCTATGCACTCGAGAGCAAAGCCCGCCTCCGTGCCGAGCTTGAGCGCGATGAGCTAACCTTGACCAATTCTCCCAGCGATGTTCTCTTGCTCCCATACTCGCTCACAAATGGCCGCTCTGAGGGCGTTACGTGGCTGTGGCGGCTGGCGCTCGATTATCAGTTCGGAGCTGGGATAGTCGCGACCATCGCTTATGATGGAAGGAATGAGGCCTCCGATCTGTTAGGGGTTCCGGGAGAGCGCAGAACCATCCACAATGCGCGCGCTGAGGTAAAAGCCTCGTTTTGAGGCCGAATCGGTTGCTTCTCCCCACCACAACGGAAGTGTACACTAGGATGACAAAACATAAAGCCGCCGAAGTGACCGGCGCAAAAACCACGAGTTGGAAGAAATCGCACAAACTGATTCGCAAAATTGCGGATCGGGTGATGACGGTCGTGCTCACTCGGCATGCGAACTCGGGACGCATTGATGTCACGGGATTTCTTAGCGACTCGGATATCTCCGAGAACATTCGCGAATTTTTCGAGCTAACGCTTTGGTCGGGAAAAGATTTTGAAAAGCGCGAGCATGAGTTCATAGAGATCGATGAATTCGATCAGTTGCTACATTCGAGTGTCGCGCTTACGTATGCCTATCTCACTTCGCCGCAAGAGACGCTTTCGGATGTCTTGAGTGGTGATTGTCCGGAGGTCGTGTTGGGTGATCATTTTTTCTGGACGCTCGATCGTTTTATCGACTATCCACATCTGAAAGATATTCTTCGCTCATGGGCGGAGGCACAACAAGCGGCCGGGATATACTCTGCATCTGCATTTGTGCTAAGAACTCGTATTGCTAAGATCGATCGACTCGTTCTTGAAACTTCGAGCATCTCGACGGTACATGATCTATTCGCGTCGCTCTTCACATTTTTTGCTCTCGGCAAGAAAAAGATCGAGCTACCAAAGGAAGTTGTGCGAACATTCCTTACCGATCGAGGTATGACTCGCGCTGACGAAGCATTCACAAAAGTCAAACACGAAAGCTTCTCCCCCGACCGGCTTGAACGAACGATGCGAGAGGTACTCTCTCGATTGCTTCACAAGAACCATGAGCATGTGGAGATTGAGAACCCTATCGTTGAAGAAGTTAGCACAGAAGCGTTAGAAGTTGAAGCGCCAATCGAAACTCCGATACCGCAAGTCAACTACGACGCTTTCTTGGATGATCTCCGAAGCGCAGGCGTGCAGATGGTTGCACCCTATGACCTTCGGGAGATCACGGACGCACCAAGTGGCGCAACGCTACCGAACATCGAGAGCCTTATCTCCGAAGAGAGCCGTAAAAATTTTCTGAAAAAGTTATTCCTAAGCGAACAGGAATACACTCGCTACTGTCAAATGATCAATCGTTCGCAGAGTTGGAAACAGGCATCGGTATATGTCGATGCGATCTTTTTGAAAAACAAGATCGACCCGTATTCCAAACGCGCGATACAGTTTACGGACATCGTTTACGCACGTTATTTGTCGAAGGCGTCCTTGGATGGGTCTTCGGACAGGTCTTCCATTTCCGAAGCCAACCTATAATTTTTTTTCTGATTAATTTATTTCTTAGAAAGTATTCTGCATGCAATTTATAGATGAAGCCAAAATTCGAATCGAAGCCGGTCGCGGCGGTCACGGTGTGATCTCCTGGCGTAAAGAGAAATACGTACCGAAAGGCGGACCCGATGGCGGTAACGGCGGTGATGGCGGCTCGATCATCTTCGAAGCGAATCCAAATCTTTCCACGTTGCTCGATTTTCGCTATAAGAAAAAATATGTTGCCGAAGATGGACATAAAGGAATGGCGAGCAATTGCACAGGACGGCGCGGAAACGATATCGTGATACATGTACCGGTTGGTACGGTGGTTCGCGTCGCCGAGACTGGCCTCATACTGACAGATATGATTACGCCCGGTCAGCAACTCATCATCGCAAAAGGCGGTCGAGGTGGTCTGGGAAATAATGAGTTCAAGACTGCTACGAACCAAACACCTCGCAAGCAAACCGACGGCAAGCCCGGCGAGTATTATGAACTCGAACTGGAATTGAAACTACTCGCCGATATCGCACTTGTCGGATTTCCGAATGCCGGTAAGTCAACTTTGATCTCACGTATAAGCAAGGCGAAGCCGAAGATTGCTGACTACCCGTTCACTACGCTTGTGCCGAATCTTGGAATTGTTCAAGCGCCGGAAGAACATCAGTCGTTTGTGGTCGCGGATATTCCTGGGCTGATCGAGGGTGCGAGTGAGGGACGTGGACTCGGGTTGCAATTCTTGCGTCACATTGAACGCAGCGCTGCGCTGCTCTTCATGTTGGATGCAACCGACACCGAACGCACTCCGGCTGAGGCGTTCAAGATCTTGAAGAAAGAGCTGAAAGCATTCAGTCCAACGTTGCTAGCAAAGCCGATCGTTATCGCTATCACGAAGATCGATGCGATCTCGGATGAAGATAAGGCTGCGTTTGCTCGCAAACAGATCGACCGAAAAAAGCCGATGCTTATTAGCGCGGTCTCCGGAGAAAACATAGCGGAATTGGTCTCGAGACTATGGCACGAGATCAAAGAAATGAGAAGCGTTTCGGCTTAGGATATTCGAGGCGGATTCTGTTGATCATGGGTGCGCGCAATTTTCAATTGTGCGCACTTTCGATGTTTAGAGCTGGAATCCGTTAGGGCTTACCACTCCAACAAACTCACTTCAACACTAAAACGGAAACCGCAATAAGAGCGACTAACAAATAGGCGATCTCCGTAAAGAGACGCCTGTTTGTGACTTCGGGACGTCCAAACATGGTAGTAAAATTAAAATGTTCAGGCAGACTATTAAATTTTGGGGTCACTGCAACGTAATCCCCTCGCTTCTAACAAGAACTCACTAGGCAAATATAACGCTTCGAAACTCAGAAAGCAACACACAATCCTACATTTCTACATGTCGATTTAATAACTCCGAAATACGGACAGATTTGCGGGTTTTCCACAAATAATATTTTGTTGGAACAGATATCTGAATAGTATGCACCAATTAGAAAGGTAATCGCTCAGAATAATTTTCCGCCATTACTAGTCCTTCGAAAGTCCCAATAAAAAAAAGGTCGCCATTTCTGACGACCTTTCGTGGAGAGGTATTGGACCCCCTCCGTAGGTTGGCACCTAAATTTAGTATGACCGATTGCAGCCATCAAGTACCCGGGACCGGACTCGAACCGGTACACCCTCGCAGGCGGTAGATTTTGAGTCTACTGCGTCTACCATTCCGCCACCCGGGCAACAAAACCAACCTAATGCAAACCCAACCTAATGCAAACCCAACCTAATTCAAAACAAAACCTAATCAACCACAAAAATACGAATTCCTTCGACAAGCACAGGCGATTACGATTCAACCGTGAAACATCGCACACACTTAGCGGCTGATTTCGATGATCTTAAGATTCAATGCACCCGCCGGGACCTTCACGATGACCTCGTCATTGACGACGTGATTCATGAGTGCTTTGCCGATCGGCGAAGCGGTCGAGATCTTTCCACCCTCGAAATCGGCCTCTTCAGGACTCACGAGCTGATAGACGTTCTCCTTTTTCGTCTTGAGGTTTAGCACGCGAACACGCGTCATCACACCGACTTTGTCGATACCAATCTCTGACTCATCGATGATCTCGGAGCGCATCAGCGTCTTTTCCATCTTGTGAATGCGCAGCTCGAGCAGGCCCTGCTCTTCGCGGGCTGCATCATACTCCGCATTCTCAGAAAGATCACCCTGGGCACGAGCCTCTGCGATCTTGCCGGCGATTTCGCGACGGCCGCGGTGCTTCAGATCGCGGAGTTCTTCCTCGATCTCACCCAACCGCGATTTCGTAATATATACTTTTGAATTCTCTGACATAGTGCGATCATACTTGGGTTTTCTACGGCTATTTCGGCCGCCACCCTATACCCTCCTGCCACAATAAGCAAGAAGGCACCCCTTTGTGCGGGATACCTTCTGCTGTAAAACAGATTCAAAATTGTAGCAAACGGTCTATTCTACCCATCAAAGCAACTTCTGGGGCATTTCTGTTCCGCAACCAGCTCCGCTTCCACAATCTTCGCTCCGTATTCAAGTCAGATTGCTAAGCACGCAAATTATCCTCCCGCTGGTACGGGCAGGTATTTATTGAGCACCTTACCATTTTTGAAATCAATTGTGCTTTCTAATTTTAGGAGTTTTTGCTCCTTAAAAATGGTAAGCCCCTTCCCAATGGCAATCGGGCATCGGAAAATAAAATATTCGTCGATAAGGTCCAGGCTGATCAATGAGCTTACAAATTCAACGCCACCATAAACAAGAATATCTTTGCCCTGCTCTTTTTTCAGCGCTTGCACTACTGTAGCCAGGTCTCCGTTTTGTACTTCAACGTTCTTGCCACTGATCGCTGCCTCTGAGCGTGTGAAAACAATCTTGCGCATATTTACCAATATCTGCGCAAATGTTTTTTGCGGGCCTTCCGGCTGATCGTCGGCTACACTCTCCCAGTAAGTGATGAATCCCTGCGCCATCTTGCGCCCAAGCAAAAGAGTATCGCAACTCGCAGCGAGATCAGTTATTTTCTGGAAACCAGCTTCATCCCCACCCGAAGCAAACACCCAGTCGTTCCCCCCATC
>JBDTCS010000211.1:0-2806 GCA_039923455.1 Kapaibacterium sp. (SeqCode)
GCATTATACTTAAACGACCGTAACTTATTTGACCATGCTGTTGAGATTATGTCTGTGAAGGTTGCGATAGGTCATTCGGCGACTCTTCGGATGATTCGGACGTTGTGATAGTGACAGATTAAAGCGATGACGAAGCGAAAACTTCTTGAGAAAATCCTTCGAAGCCAGAAAAACGTGAGCTTCGATGATTTTGTTAGTCTTGTTCAGGCGTACGGTTTCAGGCTTGAACGTGTAAGCGGCAGTCATCACATTTTCAAACGTGCTGACCTCGGCGTCATCGTCAACATTCAAAACGCGAAAGGGGAAGCCAAGCCGTACCAGATCAAGCAGTTTTTTGCGATTGTGGAGTTGAACAACCTACATCTGAAAGAATGATGAAAGATTATCACGTAAACGTATTCTACAGCGACGACGATGAAGGCTATATCGCCGACATCCCCGACTTGAAGGCTTGCTCTGCTTTCGGAGACACGGCCGAGATCGCGTTGCATGAAGTCGAGATCGCAAAAGCAGCTTGGCTCGCGGTTGCGAAAGAACAAGGTCTGCCAATTCCTCCACCAACGTATAGACCAATGATCTATCAGGTCACGGATTGAGCCAACGTGCTGCTTGCAGGTATATCCCCCAAACTCTCCATCACCAGCGTGATCGGTGATCCGTTGTAACTCCCGTTTCGCCTCCGTGTTTAAAAATATATGAAAGCTCTACTCCTCACGATCCTGATAGCGGTCGGTCTCTTGATTTCGAGCTGTGCGATGTTTCGAACGGTCAGAACCCAGCGACTCGCTTCCGATACTTCTGTTGTGCTCTATAGTCACGCGCTTTCGCCGGTCATTCACGACAGCGGGATTAATATTTATTTGCCAAAGGGATACGACGTCGATCTGGTGAGCGGGCCCGATTTCGGTGTTGGCTATTACAATCTCCACTCAAGCGACTCATCACGCTATATCGGCTTCGCAGGTTCGTACTCCGGTATGTCCCCAATGCGAACCGAGACCGAAGACGGCGAGACCTTCATCACCGTAGTAACAAGAAAGTCTCGACGCGGTAAAGAGGAACATTGGAACCTCTATCGAACCACCGAAGGCTGGTCCCTCAAAACCGCCGACCGACTTTGGACATGGATCTTCGCACCCACCCGCGAACTCGCAATGCGCTGGCTCGAAATCCTTGACACCGAGCGAAAAGACCCCGGCTAACGCAAGCTGTAGTTTTATCCCTCAAGCTTCATGCCTTAGGAATATACTCCATAACGCAAACCCCGTTCATCCCCCGCCCACCATCACGATCTATATTTGCACTGTTCCCATACGTCCGTATCATGTTCGATCATTAGCTGTCCGATTATTGTGCTCGAGATCAAAGCTTCCCACAAGCCAATCAAGGCCTACTATGAGGCACTGGCGACCTTTCAACATCATGGCGTTTCGAAGGAAACTTCCATCAAGAGCGCCTTTGCCGATCTCCTGAAATTCTATGGACGAAAGCTTCGCTGGAACCTCATCGAAGAGGATACGCTCACACTCAAAAATGGCAACAAGGGATCGGTCGATGGGGCGCTGGTCGATGAGTGGGATACCCGTAAAGGATTTTGGGAGGCCAAGGATGAATCGGACGATCTCACAAAAGAGGTAAAGAAAAAATTCGAAGTTGGGTATCCGCGATCCAATATCCTTTTTCAAAAACCTACCTCCGCGATTCTCTATCAGGATGGCAGCCTCATCGATCACTATGACCTAAGGAAACCCGAAGGGCTCATCGCTGCCATCAATGATTTCTTTTCCTATCATATACAGGAGGATCAGAAGTGGTCCGAGATTGTCGATCAATTCAAAGAGCGCATACCCGAATCGGCACGCAAGGTGATCGGAATGATCGAAGAAGAAAAAAAGCCGGGCGTGAACTCCAGGTTCAAAGCCGCATTCCAGACCTTCGCAGAGCTTTGCAGACAGTCCATCAATCCGAACCTCGCCGATCCCGCCATCGAGGAAATGCTTGTGCAGCATTTACTTACCGCAAGGCTCTTTGCAAGTGTGTTCGATAATCCCGATTTTGTCAGGCGTAATGTTATTGCTGCCGAGATCGAAAAAGTGATCGACGCGCTCACGGCTCGAAGCTTTAACAAATCGGATTTCTTCAAGCCGCTTGATCATTTTTATGTCGCGCTGGAGAACAAAGCAAAGTCCATCACCGATTGGTCGCAGAAGCAGAGCTTTATCAATGTCGTCTATGAAAAGTTTTTTCAGGGCTTTTCCGTAAAGGTCGCCGATACGCATGGCATCGTCTACACGCCGCAGCCGATCGTCGATTTTATGGTGCGAAGCGTGCAGCATATCCTGAAGACCGAGTTCGGACGCTCGCTCGCCGATGAAGGCGTGCATATCTTGGATCCCTTCGTCGGCACCGGCAACTTCATTCTGCGCATCATGAAGGAGATCGCCGCTACAAGCAAGTCGAAGCTCCCGATGAAATATGCAAGCGAACTCCATTGCAATGAAGTGATGCTGCTGCCCTATTACATCGCTTCGATGAACATCGAGCACGAGTACTTCTCGCAGACCAAAGAGTACAAAGCCTTCGAGGGCATCTGCCTCGTCGATACCTTCGAACTCGCCGAACCCGCGCAGACCACAATGTTCTCAACCGAGAACACCGAGAGAGTTGAGAAACAAAAGAAGGCGCCGATTTTTGTGGTGATTGGGAATCCGCCGTACAATGCGGGGCAAATTAATGAGAATGATAACAACAAGAACCGGAAGTACAAGGCTATGGACGAGCAGTCGCCGCCACCTTTGCAAAGGAC
>JBDTCS010000212.1:0-13269 GCA_039923455.1 Kapaibacterium sp. (SeqCode)
AACACAGCCTGTATGGTAGGAATCGATAAGGGCCAGGGTTGCGTAGTGATTGGTCAGCGTTAGCGGGGTGAAGCTTGAACCAAAAAGTGGAATTATGTGCTTAATCAGATAGTCCAGTTTTTGTCAAGTTGTGTTTGCTCTGTTATTTTTTATCCTTTGCTGACATGAATAGATATTGCGTCCGCGTCTCTTGTTTTATTCTGCTTTGCTTCGCCGGATTTTCCGCACAGAATATTTTCGCACAAACATCTCAAGATTTTGCGGTGCCGATGAGTGCAGTCGTGAAGACGACTCCGCCTTCGATCACGCTGCATTGGCTCGGGGATGCAAAAGCGAAACGCTTCGAAATTTCGCGTAGGCCATTCAGTGCCGAAGATTGGACGTTGCTCGCAACGATGAAGGGCACCGATACCGCTTATACTGATCTCACAGTTGCAGTCGGTGAGAACTATGAGTACATGATTCTGAAGCCATTCACTTCCGGTACCGACACATTCCCGGGACTTGGTTATCTTAATTCCGGTATCGCGATACCATTGCGCGATCAGCTCGGAACGGTGATACTGATTGTTGATAACACGATGTCTGTGCCGCTCAAGTCTGAACTTGCACGCTTACAGCAAGATCTGATCGGCGATGGTTGGAAAGTTATACGCCACGATGTTTCACGCAATGATTCGGTGCCATTCGTGAAAGCATTGATCATGGCCGATTACAAAAAGGATACGAAAAATACACGCTCAGTATTTTTGTTCGGTCACGTGCCGGTGCCGTATTCCGGTGAACTGAATCCGGATGCACATCCAAATCACAAGGGTGCATGGCCGGCCGATGTCTATTACGGTAATCTGAACGGGATCTGGACAGATAAATACGTGAAGAATGATACCGTCCAAGCCTATGCGTGGAATAGGAATCATCCCGGCGACGGAAAATTCGATCAGTCGATCCTTCCGGCAGCCATGGATCTCGAAGTCGGCCGTGTCGATCTGAGCAATATGACCGCTTGGACTCCAACAGAGACGGAATTGCTACGTAAGTATCTCAACAAAGATCACGCATTCCGCACTGGCGCGATGACTGCTCCGGCACGTGGAATGATCGCGGATAATTTCGGTGCGATCCTGGGCAAGAACGATGCAGAGGCTTTTGCAGCTGATGGATGGCGTAGCTTCAGCGGATTTTTTGGAATTCAGAATGCGACTATTCAAAATTGGTTTGGTACGCTCGACACTGCTGCGTATCTCTGTGCATATGGTTGCGGTGGTGGATCGTTGCAATCGTGTGGCGGTATAGGTGTCTCGACGGATTTTGTAACGAAGGATTGCAAAGCGATCTTCACGATGCTCTTCGGAAGTTATTTCGGCGATTGGGATAATGAAAATAATTTCCTTCGTGCACCGCTGACTTCGAGCTTGACACTCACGAGTTGCTGGGCCGGCAGACCACATTGGGTGTTTCATCCGTTCGGACTTGGCGAGACGATGGGCTATTGCGCACGACTGAGTGAGGATAGCAGTACGCTCTATGTTCCAATCGATGATGGAATAAATCTTTACAACGCTGCGAGCACAATGTATGGTGGCTACAGTTATGTATCGGCTGAGTTGCTGGGTGATCCAACGCTTAAGCTAAAGTACTCGCCGATGGTTGCGACTTCGATCGCTGCTCTCCAAAATGGGGGAGCGAGTGTAAGCTTTACTTGGACTACGCCAACAAAACCAGTGCTTGGATACAACGTCTATCGCGCACCAACTTCGAATGGGCCATTCACGAAACTAAACGCGACGCTTTTAAAAGACACGACATACAGTGACATCAAGCCTTATGGTGATAGCGATTTTTATATGGTACGACCGGTCGAGCTCGTCATGACGGCGAGTGGTAGTTATTATCAAGCAGGTCAGGGTATGGTCGTGAGCGTGTATGGTGCAAAGTCGGGCGTGGGTCCGATGGCGAGAGCATCACAAGAAAAGCTTTCGGTTCGCGAGAGCTATGCCGGACTTGAGATCTCGCTTGATCACACGAACAGCTCGTCGGTGAAGCTTTCGATCTTTGACATCACAGGTCGCGAGATTGCGAACTTGCAGGATGGCCAGCTTGCGCAAGGCGCGTATCACTTTGCGTGGGATCACAAAACGACGAGTGGTTCGATTGCTCCGACCGGCGTGTATATTGTTCGTGTAGTTGAGCCCGATTATTCCGGAACAGCGAAGTTTGCGATCGTGCGATAAGCTGAATGCGATAATTATTTCTGCGCTCGCGCAATCACGATGATCGCGAGCGTCAGAAATAACGCATTCGCAAGCCAAGCCGTTAAGACTGGCGAAACAAGTCCGGAGTAGCCGAAGGTCTGCGAGATCTTCGTGAAGGTAAGAAAGATAAACGAGATAAATATCGCGACCGAAAATTCGAGGCTTAGTCCGCCTCGTTTTTTCTTGGATGCGAACGGCACACCAAAAAGAATAACAATGAACGATGTGAAGGCCATCGCATATTTCGAGTAGTAATCTACTTGATCGTGTGCGGTGTCCTGCCCGGCTCGTTTGGCAAGATCGATTCGTCGAGCAAGTTCGGTGTTCGTCATCTCATCGAATTGCAATTGCTTCTCGCGAAGTTCCGTTGGTGTAAAGGTAAACTTGATGAACGCCTCCTCGCCGATAAGTTTTCGCAAAATCTCCGGAAGTGTATCCGAGACAAATCTCCGTTCGGTCGCGTCGATCAGCTTCCATGCATGGCGCACCGAATCCCAACTCATGCTTTGTGCATCGATGCGTTTGAGTACGTGCGTCGTATTGGCTTTGTCAAAATATTGCACGCTAACACGATTTGCTTTTGCTTGGGAGAGCGAAAAATCTTGCATGACAACAATCGTCGTCGGCGATTCTTGCAAATGCAAATTAAACTCAGAGTTGGAAATTAAATTTTCGTGTACATGCTCGCGCAAAATTTCAAGCACTCGCGCGTTGGCTCGTGGAAGAATCCATCCGTTGAAATAAACGGCGAAGCCACTCAACAAAAATCCGACTAGCACGAACGGCGCCATAAATCGGTAGAGCGACATGCCTGCCGAGCGCATCGCGATGATCTCGTTGTTCGTGGACATCTTTCCCGCCGCGAAGAGCGTGCCGAGCAATAGCGCGATTGGGAGAATCAGTGCGATGATCTGCGGCGTGAAATTTACATAGTACTCGAAGACGATCAACGCGGGTACGTTTTTGTCGAGAAATTTATCGAGCTTCTCCATCATGTCGATCGCGACATAAATGAGAATGAACCCGACAAGCGAGACCGATGTCGAGAGCAGAAACTGCCGAATGATATATCTGTCGAGAAGCTTCAATTGGTGCGCCTTTTTTGGTTCGATTCGCCGGAAAATCGGTTCACAAATCCATCTTCTAAAGAAGGAGACCATTCCTTTAGTGCCATCGTTCTTCTAAAGCACTATATTTCGAAACATGGACGCCACGGAAATTCTGACATCTGGGAGCGCATTTGCTGACATTACGTCTGACACGGCCGAATGGCTCGTGGAGCAGGATTTTGCACGCTCAGGGGCGTTTCAGATGGCCAAAGACGAGGACGCTGCACGTGCGATGACTTTGGATGCTGAACTTCCGAACGTGCTCCGGCTTTATACTTGGTCACCGTTCGCGGTCTCGATCGGGTTTCAGCAGAAGATGGACGGGATCGATTTGGAGGCATGTGCACAAGCGGGAGTTGATGTTGTTCGACGTCCGACCGGTGGACGGGCTGTGTATCATGCCGAGGAGTTGACCTATTCGGTCGTGATGCGCGAGAGACCTGGTTTTGGAATTTATGCGATGCATAACAAGATCGCCGAGGCGCTGCTGAAGTCTTTATCAAATTTGGGACCGGAGTCGGGTGAGTTGCAACTGACTGGCCGAAGCGCTGACGAAGAAATTAGAACGAAATACTCGGGTACACTTGCGACGAACGCAGCATGTTTTGCGAGCACGGCCAGGCACGAGATTACGTACCGTGGTCGGAAGGTGATCGGCTCTGCGCAGCGACGATTTGGGAATGTAGTATTGCAGCATGGCTCGATATTGCTTGGTGGGGAACATCTCCGATTGCCGGAGTTGCTCGCGATCTCTTCCGAACGGAAGGCGCAGATGCGCTGCATTCTCACGTCGGATAGCGCAACGCTAAGCGATGTATTTGGTAGAACGATCTTCGCAACTGAGGCAGCCGATAGTATCCGCGAGTCGTTCGTAGCTCACTTTATTTCGTGATTACGTTTTAGAAACTCGCAGTTAGAATTTCGCACTTAGCACTGCGAGGACTTACTTTTTTCAAACCGCACTTCTGTTTTTTTATGGGATCCGAACAACCATCGTATCACGGAACACCAGAGCAATCGAAGCGTGTCACTACACGCACGGTGCACGAAATGAAAGTGCGCCACGAAAAAATTTCGATGCTCACGGCCTATGATTATACTTTCGCGAAGCTCTTCGATGAATCGGGTATCGATATTTTACTCATTGGTGATTCGCTTTCGAATGTGATTCAGGGCAACGAGACGACACTGCCGGTCACGCTCGATCAGATGATCTATCATGCGACGCTTGTCGCACGAGGCGCTCGGATGCATGCCATGGTGTTGTGCGATATGCCGTTCATGAGTTATCAGGCGAGCGATCAAGAAGGCTTTCGCAATGCCGGCCGCGTGATGAAAGAGACCGGTGTGAGTGGTGTCAAAGTAGAAGGCGGTGAGCGCGTATGCAATCTGATTCGCATGATGAGCGATTCGGGAATTCCTGTCATGGGGCATTTGGGGTTGACGCCGCAGTCCATTCATAAATTTGGAAGTTATCAAACACGCGGAAAATCGGTGGATGAAGCCGAACAGATTATGAGCGATGCGAAAGCACTCGAAGATGCAGGGGCATTTGCGATTGTGCTCGAAAAAGTCCCGGCGGCCTTGGCAAAGCAAGTAACCGAGCAACTCAAAATCTCGACGATCGGTATTGGTGCGGGCCCCGATTGCGATGGACAAGTGCTCGTGATGCATGATATGCTTGGCATCACAGAAGAATTCAGTCCGCGATTCGTGCGTAGATATGCGAAGTTTGCCGAGGAAATTCGTGAGGCAACCAGAGCCTACGGCAAGGATATTAAGAGTGGAAGTTTTCCGACAAAGGAAGAATCGTATTGAGCCACGTTCTAGATGGGAAGGTTGTGATCCTACGATCACTCGGAACAAACAGTAAGGAGTAAGATTATGAGAGCGATAATTATGGCAGGTGGATTCGGCACAAGGCTCCGACCACTGACCGTGCAGCTTCCAAAGCCGATGGTACCGGTGATGAACCGTCCGATGATGGAGCACATCGTGTTGCTTTTGCGCAAGCATGGATTTCGAAATCTCACATCGCTCTTGTTCTTTCATCCGGAGGTGATCAGCGGACACTTCAAAGATGGCAAAGACTTCGATGTGCGAATGGATTACATTCGCGCCGAAGCAGATTTCGGTACCGCCGGCTCGGTCCGCAATGCAACGGAACAGCTCGGCATGAAGGAGCGTGTGCTTGTCATCTCGGGTGATGTACTGACAGATTTTGATCTTCGTGCTGCTTACGATTCTCATGTGAAGAGCGGTGCGAAGGCAACCGTCGTGCTCACGCGAGTGAAAAATCCATTGCAGTATGGCGTTGTAATGACGGATGAACATTCTCGTATCACGCGATTTCTGGAGAAGCCCACGTGGGGGGAAGTCTTTAGCGATACGATTAATACCGGAATTTATATTCTGGAACCTGAGGCGTACAATCAGATCCCTTTCAAGAAAGAACACGATTTTAGCAAAGATCTTTTTCCGGCTTTACTGCAAGAGCCGGGTGCATTGATGGGCTATATCGCTGAAGGGTATTGGCGCGACATCGGTAATTTGCAGGAGTATCACGAAGCACACATGGATGCGCTCGCCGGCAGAGTCGCGATCGAATTGCACGGCACAAAAAAGGGAAAGCTTCGGTATGATGACGGCGCTGCTTTCGAGGGTGCGAATTTCAAAGGCGAGAACGTGCTCGGTAAAAATATTGCGATAGGCGTTGGTGCGACTATCACCAATTCTGTTATCGGCGATGCAAGCAGAATCGAGCCAGGAGCAGTCATCGAGAATTCGGTGCTTTGGGAAGGTGTCCGAGTCGGTGCGGGTGCGAACATGAGTCATGTCGTTGCGTGCCATAATGTCCACATAGGCAGCCGTGCCACGATCGGCGAGAATGTTTTCATTGGCGACCGCTGCGATATCGGTGATCGCGCAGAGATTATGCCGAACGTAAAACTTTGGCCCGAGAAAAAAGTGGATGCCGGCGCAAAGCTTTTGACAAGTTTGGTGTGGGAAGATCGTTGGACGCGCGCGCTCTTTACGAATTCCCGCATTTCCGGTTCTTCGAATATCGAGATCACTCCGGAGTTCAGCGCAAAAGTTGGCGCATCGCTCGGTGCGCTTGTCGGCATGGGACAAACTGTGGTGCTCTCCCGTGATAGCGATCCGGGGAGTCGAGTGATCTCGCGAGCAATCACGAGCGGGCTGATGAGCGCAGGCGTGAACGTGAGTGATATGCAGGACACGCCGATACCGCTCATTCGTCATCACCTTCGTGGTGGCAGACAAGCTGCGGGAATTCATGTTCGAAAAAATCCGATCGATAAACGTCGTAGCGATCTCATCTTTTTCACAAACGGAGGATATGATCTTCCGACAAATAAAGCAAAAACGGTCGAGCGGTTTTTCTTTGGCGAAGATTTTCCGAGAGCGCCGTATGATCAAGTCGGCACGATCGACTTTCCCGCGCACACCGGCGAAGCGTACTCCAAGCGATTTAAGAATGCACTGGATACCTCGATCATTGCAAAATCTCAATTCAAGATCGCGATCGACTATGCGTACGGAATTACCTCGACTATTTTTCCGAATTTGCTCGGCTTTTTGGGTGCTGAAGTAGTCTCGATGAACGGATATCTGGACGCAACTCGCTTGACACGCGCACGCGAAGAATTCGAGCGTTCGAGCCGACATCTTGCGAATGTGGTTGCCTCCCTGAAATATCAGGCGGGTTTCATACTCGATTCGGGTGGGGAACGCATCGGTGTTGTAGATGAGCGCGGAGTGCTCTATGTCAACAATGGCTTGCTGACACTGATGACGAAGCTCTTTCTCGAATGCGAGCGAGTGAAGGGTCGAAAGGTGGAGCGAATCGCTGTGCCGGTTTCCGCGACAAGCGAGGTCGAGGATCTTGCAGCCGAATACGGAGTCGAGATCGTCTATACGAAGAACACGCACGCTTCGATGATGGAGGCGGCGAGCGAGGAGAATATTTCGTTCGTAGGTGGTACGCTCGGCGGGTTTATCTTTCCGGACTATTTCTTTGCCGTCGATGGTATGTTCACCGTCGCAAAAATACTGGAAATGCTTGCTTGCGTAGGCAAAGGTTTGAGCGAGATCGCGAAAGATCTGCCGAAGCGAGTGCAAACAAAGCGACAAGTGTTTTGTCCGACCGATCAACTCGGGACTGTAATGCGTCACGCGATGGATCACTCGCGAGATATGAAGAAGCTTTTGATCGACGGGATTCGGTTCTATCCGAAGCCGGAAGTCAATGACTGGGTCTTGGTGCTTCCGGAAAAGGAGCGACCCTATTGCGAGATTTTGGTCGACGCAATGACTGCTGCTGAGGCGGATGTCCTGGCCGATGATTATGCAAAACGCGTATTCGTTTGGCGAGGTGGAAATCAGGACGCCGAAGGGTAAGAACGTTCGGACAAGTACGGTGGGTGGGAGAATAAAAACTTGCACCAACTGGACTATTGTTATGGTATTTTTGCAGATTCCGTTCGTGGTCGGTTCGTGCTGGCAACGAAAGAAAAGCGGAAAGTGCAATGTGTAAAACAGATTTAGTGTAAAAGCGCTTGAAGCATGAGATTAAGTGACTATCTGAAACCGGAATACGTGAAGATCGGTCTTGAGGCTGATTCGAAAGAAGACCTACTGAACGCGATGGTTGCGTTGGCCGCGAAAAATCCGAATGTGCACGATATCGAAAAGGTCCGGACATCGATCTTTGAACGCGAGAAAATTATGTCGACTGGTGTTGGCAAAGGCTTCGCAATTCCGCATGGTAAGACCGACGCCGTTGATGATATCATCGTTGCATTCGCAGTCACCGCTGCGCCGGTAGATTATGCTTCAATGGATAACGAGCCTGTCCGACTCGTGCTGCTATTACTCAGTCGTGATAATCTTGTCGGTCAACGACTGAAGTTGCTCTCCCGCGCTTCGAAGATCATGAACAACGAAGCTGCCAGAACAGCACTTCTGAATTCCAAAACGACCGAAGAAGCGCTCGAAGTATTTCGCTCGGAAGAAGAGCGGATGGGCGATTGATCATTCGCCAATCAGCACCCGCACTTTTAGTTCACGAGCCTATACTACACGAGCCTATACCCCCAGAGCCAACTCAGCATGGACACCAGTAACATACAAGCGCCTCGTGGTACTAAAGATATTCTTCCCGATGAATCACACAAGTGGTTGGAAGTAGAGCAGGCTGTTCGCAAAGTTTCGGAGTTGTTCGGATACGATGAGATCCGCACTCCAATGTTCGAGCAATCCAAACTCTTCAAACGCGGCGTCGGTGAAGAGACCGATATCGTTTCGAAAGAGATGTATCTCTTTCAGGATAAAGGGGGAGAGGAGTTTGCGCTGAGGCCTGAGCTTACGGCACCTGTTGTGCGTGCGGCGATCGAACATAATTTATTCACCGGCCAAGCGCCGTGTGCGAGATTGTATTACAATAGCGCTGCGAGCTTTCGATATGAGAAGCCACAGCTCGGTCGTCAGCGACAGTTTCATCAGTTCGGCACCGAGTTGCTTGGCCCTTCGGGTCCGCAAGCAGATGCCGAGACGATCAACTTTGCGATCTCGGTCTATGAGCGTTTGGGTTTGAGCGGGTTTCAAGTCAGACTGAATTCGCTCGCGAGCAGGGATGCTCGTCACGCATGGCGTGAGAAGTTGGTAGCGTATTTGCGTGAGCATCTCTCGAGTCTTTCCGACGAGAGTCAACGACGCACGGAGACGAATCCGATGCGAGTGCTCGATTCGAAAGATCCGCGCGATCAAAAAATTGTGCAGAATGCTCCCATTCTATTGGAGCATCTTACGCCGGAAGACAAATCGCATTTCGAAGAGGTACAATCGCTTCTGCGTTCGATTGGAATTGCGTTTACGATCGATCCACTTTTGGTACGCGGTCTTGATTATTATTCTCGGACCGTGTTTGAGCTTACTAGCACAGCACTTGGCTCGCAAGATGCACTCTGCGGCGGTGGTCGGTATGATGGACTGATCGAGCAACTCGGTGGGCCATCCACTCCTGCTGTCGGATTTGGAGCAGGTGTCGAGAGAGTTCTGATCGTGCTTGCCAAGCTCCACGGAGAGGTGGCAGCTAAGCCGGGAGCATCCGTCTATATCATTGCTCCCTCGGACGAAGCACGCACGAAAGCATTCGCGCTCGCAAGTGAGATCCGTGCAAACGATGTGAGTGTCACGCTCGATCTGCAAGCGAGATCATTCAAAGCGCAAATGCGCGAGGCGAACCGTATCGGTGCGCGAACGGTGATCATTCTCGGCGAATCCGAACTTGCCGCAGGTGCCGCGATGGTAAAGAACATGACCGATGGAACGCAGCAAACCATCCCGCTCATCGAGATCGCAGCGACGCTCGGAAATAAAAGTGTTTAACAGTTAAGCAAATATAGTTTTTAGCAATCCAAAAACATCATGGAGCCACTTCCACCAGTCAAAGAAGTAGAATACCGTTGTATCATCGGCAAATTGTTCGACGAGCTTTCGGGATCAGAATTCACGACGTTTAGTTTTGAGACCGCGAAGGAGTTCTCGAACTTTCGTTATGAGATCGCGGTGCGCTACCGTATTGCCGAAGGTCAGTTGGAATTCAAAGTGCTCGGCATGACAGCAACGCGAACCATGATGCCGGCTTTTGGCACCGCGAAATCTGTGCTGAAGATTCCGCATCTGCCACTCGGTATCTATACGGTGCTCTTGATCAAGAGCGATGGTACGGAAAATATTTTCACGATCGAGTTCACAAAAAAGGGTTTTCAAATTCTTGCACCGGTTCCACGCAAGCGTTTTATTGATGTCGTGATCAGTCCATCGGCTTCGTTGCCTGGTGCGAAGATCACCTCGACCGTCAGCAAGACTCCACCGGTACCACTCGTGCCGCGAACAATTCAGAAGCGTCAACCACCTCCACCAACTCCGGAAGAGCTTGCAATTTTGGAATCGCTTAAATCCGAAACACCGGAAGAACGCGATGCCAGAGAAGAGCGTGAGCTTTTCGGTGATTCAAACAAAGGCAAGCGTGCCGCAACTCCGAAGGAGCCCGATGCTCCCGAAAAACCGGCGCATGCTCCGAAGGCTGCGCCAGCTGCGGAGAAGCCACACGCTGTTACAAAAGCTACTCCAGCAAAAGCTACTTCAGAAAAGGCCGCTCCAGTAAAGGCTGCTCCAGTAAAAGCTGCTCCAGTAAAAGCTGCTCCAGAAAAGCCTGTGAAGAAGGCCGCACCAGCAAAGGCGGCGCCTGCGAAGAGTGCTGCGAAAGAAAAGCCGGCAAAGCCCGCTGCAAAAAAGCCTGAGAAGAAAGCAGTTTATAAACCAGCGAAGCCCGCGAAGGTCGTGAAACACAAACCCGCAAAACCGGCGAAGGCTGTAAAGCCTGCAAAAAAATCGGGTAAGAAAAAGTAGCCTCTTGAAAGTGCTCCCTGTCTGCCTTGCGCAACAGGGAGTTCTTCGGAAGAAGCGGCACAAAGCTATGGATACAAATTCGGGCAAGCCAACCAGCTCAAAGTCCAGCGGCAGATCCTCTAAGACGGGCAGGCGCTCGCCGATTGGGGCGGCTCGCCGATCGAGCAAACTTCCTGCTTCGACAAATATCAAACTTGGGCTGTTGATCGGTGCTGTGCTCGTTGTGCTTGGCACGCTGGTCTATTCACGTCAGCTTGTCTTCGAGATGAAGCAACGTGAGTACAAAGTTGCGCGATTATTTTCGGACGCGGTTCGGTATCAGACGAACTCCGAGCAAATGGATGATTCGCTCTATCGGTTAATCATCTCGTTCGCGGCGACAAGTGGAGTGCCAATCATGCTCACCGATGGGCATGATGTGCCGAGCGTTCACTCGTTCGAGAAGTTTAATTTTAATGTGCCGTTCGATTCCACACTCGATTCGACGCATCAGGTGAAATTCCTTCGAGAGCAAATACGGCAGATGGACAAAGATTACGCTCCCGTCCGTGCGCTCTATGTCGATCCCGAATCGAAGAAGGAGTTCGTCACAAATTATATTCATTACGGTAATAGTCTTGTCCTCGGCAAGATCGAAGAGTTGCCGTTGATTCAGCTGTTGCTTGGAACCGTGATTGTTGTGATCGGCTATCTGAGCTTTTCCTATCTAAAGCGTAGCGAGCAATCGAATATCTGGGTTGGCATGGCCAAAGAGACGGCGCATCAACTCGGCACCCCGCTTTCGAGCTTGCTTGGATGGTGTGAACTGCTCAGGCTTTCAGCCGATGATCCGAACGAAGTTGCAAAGATAGCCGACGAGATTGAGCGAGATGTCGAGCGACTTAATCGGATTGCAGTTCGATTCTCAAAGATCGGATCCTATCCCGATTTAAAATCGCAAAACGTGGTCTCGATTATTAGCGAAGTGATGGGTTACTTCGAAGGTCGTATGCCGCACTTGCGCCGTCAGATTCGCCTCGAACTCATGACGACCGAAGACGAGATACTTGCACCGCTGAATCGCGAGTTGTTCGAATGGGTGATGGAAAATTTGATCAAGAACGCGTTCGAAGCGATCGAAGCACCAGAGGGTTTGATTCGTATTTATATACACAAAAATCCGAGAGAAGATCACCTTTTGATCGATGTATCGGACACCGGCAAAGGATTCGACATGCGCCGAAAGAAGGATATCTTCCGTCCGGGCTTTAGTACGAAGTCACGTGGATGGGGATTGGGGCTTAGTCTTTCGAAACGAATCATCGAAGAGTATCACCACGGAAAACTTTTTGTGAAAGAAAGCGCACCCGGTGTGGGCACGACCTTCCGTATACGGCTCGTTCTTGAGGATGGAGCCAAGGCATAAGCCAATTTCATTAACGCGTTCGATCGCAACTCCGAAAAGCACAAACGATGGCGGAAGTTTTATTAACGAATGTCGAGAAGCGTTACAACGAAGAGAGCTATGCCGTGCGCGGTGTTTCGTTTCATGCGGCCGATGGCGAGTTCGTGGTACTGGTTGGTCCATCAGGTTGCGGAAAATCTACGACGTTGCGTATGATCGCCGGACTCGAAGAGCTCACCGGTGGTACGATCTCGATCGGTGGAGTTGTCGTGAATGATCTTGAACCAAAAGATCGTGACGTGGCAATGGTCTTTCAGAATTACGCGCTCTATCCGCACATGTCTGTGTATGAGAACATGGCCTTTCCACTCAAGATGCGAAAAGTGGAGAAGAGTCAAGTGAAAGCGCAAGTGAACGAAGCAGCAAAACTTCTGAACATCGAACACTTACTTTCCCGTAAACCAAAAGCACTCTCCGGTGGCGAGAAGCAACGCGTTGCCGTCGGTCGCGCGATTGTTCGTAAACCAAAAGTATTTTTGTTTGATGAGCCGCTAAGCAATCTCGATGCCGCATTGCGTACGCAGATGCGCGCGGAGCTAAAGCGATTGCAACGTAGGCTCGGAGCGACGATGCTCTATGTGACGCACGATCAGGTTGAAGCTATGACGATGGGAGATAAAATCGTCGTGATGAATAACGGACTCGTCGAGCAGTATGGCACACCCGAAGAGGTCTATAGTATGCCGGCCTCGACGTTCGTCGCAAGATTTTTGGGCTCGCCACCGATGAATTTAATTACGACTGATGTAAAGGAAGATGCAAATGGTACATATCTTCGAATCGGGGCAACCCGCGTACCGATCCAGGGACACGCCGCGGGAACGATGATTTCAGCCGGATTTAGGCCGGAATCAGCTAGAATTTGCCGAGAAGCCCCAACAGGCAAGCAAAATTTATTTTGGGGAAAGCTTATGTTGGTCGAACCGATCGGCAGTGTTACACATTATTATATTGAATCTCACGAGGCAATCGGGGGATCAATTGTGGCAAGCGAGCACCAGGGAGAGAAAAATGGTGTTAGTTTTGC
>JBDTCS010000213.1:0-11383 GCA_039923455.1 Kapaibacterium sp. (SeqCode)
TGGGCACTCGGCCAAATATTTCCGATCATGCCGGTACATAGGTTGAACGAGCGTCCATCTATCGACGGCACGCTGGTTGATATTACGTGCGACTCCGACGGCAAGGTTAGCAAGTTCGCCGATATTCGTGATGTGCGGAGTACACTTCCGCTCCATCCGCTCAAAGAGAATGAGCCGTATTATATGGGCTTCTTCATGACGGGTGCGTATCAGGATATCATGGGTGACTTGCACAATTTGTTTGGGCGTGTTAATGAGGCTCACATCTTTCTCGATCCGGATGAAGAGTCCGGCTTCTATATTGAAGAGACGATTGATGGGCAATCGATTGGGCAAGTTTTGGAACTGACACAATACCACGCAAAAGAATTATCGCGCCGTATGAAGATTCAGATCGATGATGCGATCAAGTCCGATCGTATGAAGCCTAATGAAGGCATGCGCTTACTCAATGAGTATGAGCGCGGGCTCCTCGATCATACGTATCTAACCTTCCCGAAATAAAGGCAAGTATAAAAGTAGCACATACAAGTAGCAAGGGCGCCCACATCGTGAGCGCCCTTGCTGTTTTTGAGTCCTGCTTCCGAGTTACGCGAGTGCGTCTTACGCAAGTGCCTCCTCAACATTCTCTGCCTGAAGGCTCTCTGCTTTTTTCTGACCTTGTTGCGCTGCGGTGAAGAGATCACGTTTCAATCGCACACTAACGATCTTCGAGATTCCATCTTCTTCCTGCGTCACACCATAGAGTGCATCAGCTGCGGCCATTGTGCGCTTGTTATGCGTGACTACGATGAACTGCGTATCAACAGCAAACCTGCGAATGATCTGTAAGAAGCGATCGATGTTCGAATCGTCGAGCGGTGCATCGACTTCATCCAGAATACAGAACGGGCTCGGCTTGACGAGATAGATCGCAAATAAAAGCGCGATTGCCGTCATCGTCTTTTCACCACCACTCAAAAGATCGATCGAGTGCGGACGCTTGCCGCGAGGCTTTGCAATGATCTCGATCTGCGCTTCGAGAGGATCTTTTCCCTCCTCAAGATTCAAATCGCATTCATCACCGTCACCGAACAATGATCGGAAAATATCTTGGAAGTGGCCACGAATCTTCTCGAAGGTCTCGAGGAATTGACGCGTTGCTGTGTCGTTGATCTCCTCGATCGTCTGCACGAGATTCTTTTGTGCTTCGGCAAGATCTTTCCGTTGCTCAACCAAGAATTGCATGCGGTCGCGTTCTTTCGTGAATTCTTCGTAGGCAAGCAGGTTCACAGCGCCGAGATTCTTCACCTTCTGTTTTATCTCGCGAACCTCTTCACGCTTGTCACCAAAGCTGAACGTATCGTCTTCAGCATAGATTTTCCGTTCGATCTCCAGGAGTTCGAATTCCTCACGCGCACGTTGCTCAATCGCTACGATCTTCGATTCGAATTCTTGTATCTTGAGCGCAAGTTCGTGCGAGATGTTTAGCGTCTTATCATGCTCAGCACGCTCTTCGCGTAATGCCTCGCGATACTTGTGCGCTTCGGCTTGCTTATCTTTGCGGCGCTCGGAAACTTCATCGCGTTGTGATGTCATTGCACGAAGTTCTTCGTCGATCTGGGAAAGCATCCCGCGGAATTCGTCGAGCTTAGCACTGAACTCGCCAATCTCACGCTCGACACGCTCGCGCTCTTGAATGCGCTCTTGCTCTGTACGAGCTGCGACGGCGATCGATTGCTCGGTCTGACGTTTTTCCGATTCGTAACGAGTCACTTCACCGGAGAGCGCGGCATATTTCACTTGCACTTGCGTCGAACGCTCGATCTCGGCAGCGAGTATGCGCTCGGCTTCTTCAACCAAAAGTTGTGCTCTGGCCGATTGCTCATGCGAGGCAGTGTGCTCCTCTTCTAATCGATCGAGATCCGGTTGGATCGCAGCGAGTGACTCTGCAATCGGAGCAAGTTCAACGCGAGTGCGTTCTTCTTCTGCATAGAGTCGTGTACGTTCCTCTGTCAATCTGCGGAGTTCGTATTCCGATTGATTGATCTTCGAATCAACAGCACGCAAAGCCTCTTCTGCCGAGCGAACCTTGTTGTTGAAATCGCGCATGACGATACCATCGAACGTGCGATTCATCTGCCCGATTTCTGCTTCCAGCGCATCGAGTTTTGCCTTGAGATTTGCAGTTTCGGTCTCAAGCTCACCGATCTGTTCGCGCTTGCCGATCAAAATTCCTTCCGTCTTGCGCTTCGATCCGCCACGTACAAATCCTTCGCGTGTGATAACCTCACCGTCACGCGTCACACACTTCTCTACTTGCGGTGTGCTGTCAAGAATCGCAAACGCATCTTGAATATTTGTTACGATCACGATGCCACCGAGGAGCATTCGGAAGAGATCGGAATATTGAACATTAAATTGCGAAGCCGAAAGCGCCGTGAATGCACCATCGGGCAAACCGAAGTGCATATCGGTCTGACTCGGTACGCGATCCAGACAAATAAATGTTGCCTTTCCCTTTTGTGAGTGGCGCAACATCTCGACTGCCTCGAACGCATCTTTGCTGTTCGGCACGATTAGATAATGGGCAACCTCACCGAGCGCGCTTTCGAATGCTGCGCGAAGATCCGGTGCTGTAGTCATCGCGTCAGCGACTGTCACAGCTTCGTGGCTCGACCAACCGTGTTGACTCAGCAAGAACTCGGTACCCTCACCCGCGCCAATACCTTGCTCGACAAGTCCGGTGAAAAACTCAATCTTCGAGAGCGTCTTCCCAATCTCGTTTTGCAAAGCAAATGATTCGTTTTGCAACTCATCCATTCGGAGCTTTAGGCGATCTTTCTCTTCCTGTGCAGATTGCATCGCACGCTCGGCGGCGTTTACATTCTCTTTTGCAGCGTTGCGCTCATCTGTTAGCGGCGCATTCCTGCTCTCGATATCCGATTTTCTTCCGTCGAGTGACTCGTGATCTTGGGTGAATCGATTAATTCGATTTTCCAATTCTTCAATGCGTGCACGTCCGCGCTCTAACTCGTTCGAGCGTTTGTTGCGTTGATTGATGAGTGCATAGACGATGTCACGCGCACGCTGCAACTCATTGCGGCGATCCTGAACGACTTGCTCTGCGTCAGCACGGATCTGCTCGCGTTGCTTTTTCTCTTCTTCGAGTTCGTCTCGCTCGGAGATCGCGGTAGTAAGCGAGGCACTCAGCTGATCTAAGCGGATCGCAAGTTCTGCCTGCTCCATTTCCAAACGATCGCGCTCGACTATCGCCCGTTCGGCCTGGCCTTGCAATGAGAGCACACGCTCTTCGGTCGCGATGATCGTCTCACGCGTGCGGGAAAGAATATCAGATTTTTCTTTTACGCCGCGTTCGCTCGACGCGAGCAACTCATCGATCTCATCTTCTTCGCGCTCGATGACATCGAGCATAGATTCGTATTTCGCGAGCTCGTCGGTGATGCGGGTCTTGTTGTTCTCCGTCTCAACGAGGCGGGTACGCAGCGGTTCGAGTTTTTCCCAGGTAGAAACATATTCACGTTCGAGCAGATCAATCTCAAGCGCACGAAGTTGGGCCGTTAGCTCTGCATGCTTCTGTGCTTTTTCAGCTTGACGCTCGAGTGAGCCTACGGTCTTCGTAACTTCTTTGACAATGTCATCGACACGCTCGAGATCTGCGGAAACTTGATCGAGTCTGCGAAGAGCCTCTTTGCGACGAGCCTTGTACTTTGTTACACCTGCGGCCTCTTCGAAAAGTTTACGTCGCTCCTCGGTACGATCGGAGAGGATGGTCTCGATCATTTTCAATTCGATCACCGAATAGGCATTCGCGCCCATGCCGGTATCCATAAACAGCTCAACGATATCCTTTAAGCGGCACTGCGTCTTGTTGAGCAGATACTCTGACTCTCCCGAGCGAAAAAGTCGGCGTGTAATCGTAACTTCGGAGTATTCGGTCGGGAGTATACCTTTCGTATTTTCGATAGTGAGCGAGACTTCGGCCATACCGAGCGGTTTACGTGTGCGCGTTCCGTTGAAGATGACGTTCTCCATCACATCCGATCGCAACGTGCCCGCTTTCTGCTCACCGAGAGCCCAGCGAATCGCATCGACAACATTCGTCTTGCCACAGCCGTTGGGTCCGACGATCGAAGTCATTCCGGCGTCAAACTTCAGCAGCGTCTTTTGGGCAAAGGATTTAAACCCGATGATCTCTAACTTGGATAGATACATGCTTTCTTAAGATAAAGGCACAAAACTTTTTTCAGTGGGCTATGATCTCGACGTAATGGTGGCAGATCTTCGTTATTTGAGCGGTATTGCGTCCTTCAAACGGACAAAATACCCTAAATAGGCGATGGTCGAGTAGCGCAAATTGCAATAGAACAATACTCCGAAACAGAATAAAGCCAAACCGATTCCACAATAAATATAGACACGGGTTGGATAGATGTCGAATAGTACGCCGATACCCTTCATCAGCCTCTGAAGTTGCCACAAAAATATGATACCGAGGGACCAGAGTGCGAGCAAAACGGTCGCCTCGTTTCGGTCGAGCCGCACGAGTACTAATCCAAGCGGCAGCAACAAAACGGCCGGCATAAGCGCCCAGGTCGTGATATTCAGCGTGTCGCCAAAGTAAATCCGACCGCGAACGAAGATCGCTGCAAAACGTATCACACCCGAGAGGACTACGATTCCAAAAAATAGCGTTGCGATGCCAACCAACAACAGCAAAAGTGGATGCCAGACCAAACCGGAGAAAAGCTCGCGGACAAGATGCCACGGCATCAAAATCGGAAGCACCCAATTCGCGGCATAACTACCCCGCGAAAATAAGAGCAAACTCCCCAGCACAAGCGTCAAACTTCCGGCTACAGCGACCGCTAACATCACGGTTTGAGCACTAGGAATGAGTCGTTGATCTCGAATGTCAGCAAAAAAGTTGAATGGACGAAAAAGTGCGCGCTGCATGTACTCGCGGAATCGTCGGTCAGCATTGATGAGCAAGAGCAGTATCAAGATGAGCAACACTCCAATCAATAAAAACGAGAGCGGTGAATCGTTCGCCACAACTCCGCTCTCCAGATCGGACGGCTTCTCGTTTGCAAAGGCAGCACGGACGGCATCAAATGCGAAACGAGGCTTTCGATTTTGGTCCACAAGCCCAGCAGATACCAGAAATTGATCCGCGTTTTTTGCGAGCGTAACCGGATATTCCGCATGATAATCCGCGAACGCACCGACTATATCGCCAGCGAAGCCGAGCAGCTTCCCGATTCGAATCTCTTCCGCTATCGTCCGAGCTTGCGATTGCTCGCTATGCAAATCACGCGTTCCAAGAAGATCGCCGATCGTCACGAGCGAACCGTGTGCGGCAACAATGCACGGCACCTTGCCTCGATGCGTATCCCGAAAAAGCGTGAACGCTCGTGTGACCTCGAGCTCACTTGCAACGCCAAAAGTTGAGAGTGCTGCAAAGTCAAGGGCGAAAGGATTATTCGCGAATCGTGTGACGAAGTAAAATAAATGTTCGTGCGATACATCCCAACCTCGGGCTTTCTCGGCAAGCGTTGTGAGATATGCTTTGACCGCCGGATCGGCATCGTCGTTCTCGGAGCCTAAACCAAACGCAATCACGCATGGGTGCTCTTTCGCTAAACGAATGAGAGTTTGTAACATGGCTTCGGTCTTCGAAGCATAATTCTCTTCGAGCAAAATAGAGGCGGGTGCGTTGGAGATCGGAAGTTCGATCATCACCATCAATCCCATCGCATCGCACAACTCGAGGAGTACATTCGACGGCGGTACATGCAGACGAATGGTGTTGGCACCAAGCGACTTGATCAGCTTGAGATCTCGCTCCAAAGATTTTGCTCGATCTTCGCCTCTGACGAACTCGGCTTCGCAATAGGCACTACCTTGCAAACGGATTGACTGCCCATTCAGCGCAAAACTCTCATGCTTCTGAATTGTGAAGCTTCGAAAACCTGTACGGATTTCCTGCCGATCAGTGACCACACCGAGTGCGCTCAGCGTGACACTCACATCGTATAAATTCGGAGCTTCGATTGACCATGTTTTGAATCCCCCGCTCGATTCGAGTCCAAGCGTCGGAGACTTCAGCAGCACTTCCGTAGTTTCCTCGCTCTCGGCTTTTAGTTGGAGGGTGGCTCCATCGACTCTCGCGGCAATCTCGCCTGTCGTCGGATCCCGAAGTTGAATGGAGTACTCACAATCTTGAGCAATGTTCGCAGTATTTTGAAACGTAATTCTGAATTTACGACCGCTCGTCTCGGGACTCGAACTTACCTGGGCGATTGAGGCGACGTGTGCGAGCGGCTTCCCTACCAAACTTACCGAGTGAACCAATCCTTCAACCATCTTCGGAGCCAATCCCGGTGACCGGAGTGGTATTGTCGAGTTGGCTGAAAGTCGATCATCAATAACCAGATCGATGTGGTTCTTACCATCACGCAGCATACCTGCGGGAATCTGAATCTCGGTGCGGCTTTTCCCCGCTCCAATTCGGAGAATTCTCCCGTTGATTAGGATCTCAACCTCACCCGTCGATCGGTCTGTTTCAAAGGACCAGCTAAATCCTCGAGCAGTGCCAGCGGCAATTTCGAATGTCTTACGATAGTCCAGGACTCCACGTTCAGGGGAGGTTGCAGGTATCGTGATGCTCTTCCAAGAGCCGGAACTTGTGTCAGAGATTTCAGCGTATTTCCACTCTCCTGATAGTGGGATGATCAGACGTGGAGAGCTTTGCGTCGGGGCGAGCGAATCTTGCTCTGTATCCGCGATGACTGGTCGCGAAAGCAAAGCGCTTGATACGCAAAAGCAAAAGATGATCGCAGCAACTCTTGGGAAGCTCCGCGGAATTCGTTTCAAAAAACTAGTTGGCAAGGTGCTAGAAAGTTCGGATGCATTAGACTTTAGCGACACTCATACGCGACGTTAGGATTTGCAAAGATACCAACGAAATCGGAATTGGTCCGGGGTCATGCTTCGGCCATTCGTTTCAAGCGCTCCAATTGTGATGCTTGATTTTGTTTGTACCATGGTTCCTTCGACAAGAGCTCGTACGCTTTCACAAAATGTGGCTTCGCTCTTTCCGTCTGACCAAGCGCCAAGAAGGCTTCGGCCAGTTCTTCACGAATCCACCCATCGTCCTTGTTTTGCGAGGAAAGTTCGTCAAAGACTGGTTGCATAAGTTTGAGCGATGCGGTTGGATCTCCGGAAAGCCTTGAGACGCGGGCGACATCTTTGATGGTGTAAATATCGGGCTCGCCTCTCTCCTTTTGAAGCTCCAGCAGCATATTGAAATAAACTAAGGCGTTCGAATAATCCTGAATCGCAGAGTAGCTTTCTCCGATATTATTGTAGAGCGCGTGAAGCCATCCCTGTTGAGACGCATCAGACTCCACTTGCTCGATTCCTTTCAGATTCCACTCGATCTGTTTGTGCGGGTCGGGCTCGACGATAGCAATCATGTGCACTGCGTCGATCGCAAGGCGTGCCTCATGTATCTCATCGGCCAAAACGTAAGCTTCTTCAAATAGTGGCCTTGAGTCTTCAGGATTTCCCGAGGAATTCATCGCCCGACCTCGTTCCAGCAAATACCTCACACGAGCCAATTTCGTATCCGGAGTCAGCCGCTTTTCGATAGTATCCAGAAGTGCGTGACTCTCGTCGAATTTCCCTTGCAATCCGAGCGTCCGAGCAATTTGCGTCTTGAGTTCGAGCACGTATGTTTCATCGTCGGCAGACTCCGCAAGTGGCAATAGCTCTCGAAATTTGGTCTCTGTTGCTGCGGGATCTTGATAGTCCCATAATTTATCAAAATTTGGGAGCGACTTGGTTGTATCCATATAATTGTTAAGGGAAATATATTTGAAGATTCGTGAGGCAAAGATACGAGCAAGCGCCTTAAATTAGCACCCAAATATCTGGCAAAATCATTGCGAAGGAAAAGGCGTTATGCTTTACTGTGGCAAATCTGGTGGGCGTTCATCCCCGGCCCGGGAAAAAGCTGCATAGGATTTAACAGAATTACTCTGATCTTCGATGCTTCTTATTATTCCTACGATTCAACTCGATCACGGCGAATGCACGAGCAAGATCGTCCCCGCGACAGGACACGTCCCGCGTGTGGGCAGCAAGGTCTATTCTGAGGATCCGGTCGATCGGGCACGGCTTCTCCGAAAAGAGAATTCGAAGGCGATACATCTGGAGTTTCGCGATTGCACTCCATGGTCAGTCGCGGGGCTCGATATCATTCGCAGATTACGAGAGGCCGTGGACATACCCTTCGAAGTCAAACTCGCTTCACTTCCGGACGATCCGGCAGAGCTCGGCGTTGTGTTCCATGCCGGCGCAAACCGAACATTCCTACCGACGCACATCGAATCGGCGCTTCTCAAAGAGTATCGTGAGCGATACGAAAGAAAGATCGTGCCGACATACGATCTCAGCTTCGACGCACTACTCAGGATTCCCCAGCTCGCAAATTGCAAGGTGGATCGCATTGCGCTCGAACTCTCGCATCGAGATGCCCTCGAATCGGAAAATATTGATTGGGAGCGTCTAACAGCGATTTTGGAACATTGCAAGGCTTCCGGAATTCGTGTCACTGCGCTTCATGGAGTTGCCGGGTTTGCCGATCTGAGACGCCTTCAGACATTTTGGCCAACAGTTGATTCGCTCGTGCTTTCAAGAGCCCTCAATGAGAATCGCTTTCCGTGCCAGGGTCTTTGGCGTGAAGTCGAAGTTGAGGAAGCCGAAGAGATCGATCCCTCAAAGAATCTTTGGACGAACCCGCTCGAAGGCAAAAAGCACATTTGAGCTTTTACCCGCACTGCATTTCAGAGGATTGTAGAACGTAATTTGACTGGTGATCCCGAGTTGGTCACGTCCGGAAACCTACATATCTTCCACCTTAGCCAAAAACTCCTTTGTAACCTTAACGAACTTTAGGAGTTCTTGTAGTGATTATAAATACTCTCCTAAGGATAGTATGTCGCGTTGGAGTATGCTAAAAACCGTTCGATCATCCCAAATGAAAAGATCTCTTTTTGTATGTTTTGCGTGCGTTCTTGGGCTATGCCTCTCGAGTGCGGCGAGTGCACAGTGGCGTGATGGCGTTATCGCAACTGCTCCAACAGTTCCTTCGACACTCGATCAGGATCAAACCGATCATCCGGAAGCAGCCGATGCGTGGTTCTATGGACGTCGAACATTCGGGCTTGGATATATTCCCGCCGGTGCACGCGAAAAGGCGATGCAAAGCAGAGACAACATGCTGCATTCGAACGGCAAAGCCGGTCTGCTCGGAGCAAAACCTGCGCCGCATTGGAAATTTATGGGACCGAGCAATATCGCCGATGGCCAAGGTGCACATGGTGGTCGCATTAATACAATCGCAGTCCACCCAACGAATCCGAGTATTGCATACGCAGGCGCTGCTGAAGGAGGAGTTTGGAAAACAATCGATGAAGGTGCGCATTGGGATCCTCTCACGGATCAGCAACTTTCGCTCGCAATGGGTGCGCTCGCGATCGATCCGATGAATCCGAACACCGTATACGCGGGTACCGGAGAATTTTCGGAGAACGTAGATTCCTATTTCGGATCGGGAATTCTCAAGACTGTCGATGGTGGGCTTTCTTGGAAAGCCATAGGTCTCTCCAAGGTCGGCGGCTTCACACGTATCATTGCACATCCAAGTGTCGCAGGGCGAGTCTATGCGAGTGGTGCGAAATCCGGTGGCGGTCTGTATCGGTCGGACGATGGTGGAAATACCTGGACCAAACTAACGGGTGGACTTCCACCAGGCGCGGTCACAGATTTTGCACTCGCTCTCGGACCTACGGATGATGTGCTTTTCGCAGCTTTGCCGAATCACGGAGTTTTTCGTTCGAAGGATGGTGGTAAGAATTGGGATCAACTTACGCTTCCGGCAACCGTGCAGGAGATGCGACGTGTACATATCGATTGTCTGCCAAATGATTTTAAGCACGTGGCCTTTCTATCGGTTAATTATGCCGGGAATTTGGAAGAGATCGATGCCTCCGACGATGGCGGAGATAACTGGACAACGATCAGTGGTCCGGGTTCTGGGTTGAGCACAGGTGTTTTCGCGAACGGCGGTGGCTCGCAAGGATGGTATGATGCGTATCTGAGAATGGATCCGAAGGATCCGAACCGGTTGGTGCTTGGTGCGATCTCGATCTGGCAAACACTCGATGGTGGCCAAAACTGGAGCGATATCGGCAAAGCGTACGCAGGCGGCATGCATCCGGATCAACACTCTGCTACCTATGCGCCTTCGAATAGTGATATTATCTACTTTGGTTGTGATGGTGGCGTCTGGATGTCACTCGACGGCGGACCCACAATTACAAGCCAGCATGATAATCTTGCTGTGCAACAATTCTATGGTATTTCGGTCGATCAGAAGACCCAAGATGTGGCTGTCGGAGGCACCCAGGATAATGGGACGCTAACCGGAACCTCGTTGACAGATTGGCAAGATATTTCCGGCGGAGATGGTGGCTCAGTAATCATCGATCCAAACAGTTCATCGAGAATCTATTGGTGGCGTCCCGGTAGCGGCCAGGATCCGTATCGAACGGATGGCTCCAGCGTAACTCCGATAGGTTTCAATTCCAACGGCATTGGCGAAAGCTATGGTTGGGTGAAGCCCTTAGCGCTCGATCCGAAGAATGATATCCTCTATGCTGCTACGAATTTCTTTTACTCAAGCAAGAATCACGGAGGCAGTTGGACGAAGAGCGGAATTATCAGCACGACAAAATCGGATTCCAATAACATTAACTCTATCGACTTTGCGGGAGACGGATTAAAGTTACTAATCGGTACCGACAATGGTAAAGTATACTACTCGAGCGATGGAGGGTTGCATTGGGTACTTCGGAATACTGGGCTCCCGGCACGTGCTACAGCGGCTGTAAAATTTAGTCCGAGTGATAAATCGAAGCTCTACGTCGCGTCCTCTGGATTTGGTGGTGGACATATTTTCCGATCTGGCGATGCTGGGCTAACATGGAGCGATATCAGTGGTACACTGCCGGACATTCCAGCGAATGCGCTCGTGATCGATCCCTCGAATGGCTCGCAGCTTTATCTCGCGACTGATGTTGGAGTGTTTTATTCCGGCGATGACGGAGCAACATGGGCGCCCTACGGCACCGGCTTGCCGAATGTTGTCGTCAATGATCTTGCAATCCAGTTAAACCAGCGTCTACTCATCGCCGGAACACACGGACGTTCGATGTGGACGATTCCGCTCTCCGTTGACGCAGCAGGGATCACTTCCCCAACCGCCGGAACGACATGGATCATCGGTGATCCTGCAACGGTTTCTTGGCGCGGATTT
>JBDTCS010000214.1:0-9436 GCA_039923455.1 Kapaibacterium sp. (SeqCode)
GTCGTTCTAAAGCTTGCGCGCTCGTGCAACATGGCGACCACCGAATTCGATATGATAATATTTGTTTCGACCACCGGGCTCTCAACTCCTTCGATTGATGCAAGGCTTGCAAATCGTATCGCGCTCAATCCACACATCAAGCGTCTGCCGATTTGGGGGCTTGGTTGCGCTGCTGGTGCCGGGGCGATTGCTCGCGCATTTGATTACGCAAGAGCTTATCCCTCGGCGAAAGTACTTATCGTTTCGGTGGAGTTATGCGGACTCGCATTTCAGCGCGAGCTTTCCAAGCATAACATTATCGCCTCGGCGTTGTTTGCCGACGGTGCCGCAGCATGTCTTGTCGTTGGGGATGAGGTCAAGATCGAGAATGATACGATTGCACACCCGAAAATATTAGCATCCCTTTCGACGATCTATCCAGATACACTCGATGTGATGGGCTGGACCGTCACTTCGGATGGATTCAAACTTTTACTCTCCAAAGATATTCCGACGATCGTCACAGAAGAGGTCAAGCAAAACGTCACCGAGCTGCTGGAAAGGGAGGGAATCTCGCTTGCAGACATCAGACATTTCGTTACGCATCCCGGTGGTGCGAAGGTACTCGATGCATACCAAGATGCACTCGCGCTGAAGCCAGACGATCTCCGACATGCACGCAATGTATTGAAGTGGAATGGTAATATGTCGAGCGCCACTGTCTTCTTCATTCTGCATGAGACACTAAAGGAGACACTCGATGAAACAGGATCCTACGGATTAGTCTCCGCGCTGGGTCCCGGTTTCAGTTCCGAGTTAGTACTCATACACTGGTAGCCAAGGGGTAGCAAATAAAGGTTGGTAACCGAAGTGAATATTGCAGTTCTCCTGTTTGGTGTTGTTACCGGGTCTTTGATTGCTGAGCGACTCATCGAGATCAGAATCGCGAGGCGGAATACATCCGAGCTGCTCTCGCGAGGTGCAAAGGAATTCGGAGCCGATCACTTCTATCTCTTCTTCCTATTACACACAGCTTTTTTTCTCAGCTTGCTCTTGGAATTTGTTTTGCGGAAAGAACCCCTCGCGTTTGCGTGGCAATCATTGCTAATCGGATTCGTCCTCACCGAAGCACTTCGACTCTGGATGATGCAATCGCTAGGACGAAGATGGACAGCCAAAGTGATCGTCGTGCCAAACGAAGCACTTGTAGTGACGGGCCCGTACCGATTTATTCCACATCCCAACTATCTCGTAGTTGTTCTGGAATTTGTGATTGTGCCGCTAATATTTGATTTATATTGGACAGCTGCCATCTTTTCTGTACTAAACCTCGTGTTGCTTTTGGGCGTCAGAATTCCAATTGAACGAAGAGCACTTCGCTGGTCGCAGTTTCCTGAGTAAGTCTATTCCGGACACCAGCGTCGAAATTATTTGACCGTTATGTAACATTTGGCTAATTCATGACGTAGTTTTGCGATCAGAGTATCTTTTAGTGTTATTTGTTCACCCGTTTCGTGCCTGCATTGCACCAAATCTCTACCCTATGCGAAAGGCTAAATTTCTACAATTGCTTCTTCCTGCACTCCTGATTATCGCCATCGCGGGCACACCATTCCGGCTTCGCGCACAGACCTCCGAGAGCGTCGCAAGCGAACGAAGTGGAACATCTCCGGGAATTAATATTGAGATCCAGCGAGGTGATACATCCCTTCTCAGCAAACTCATCTCGAATTTTCAATCTGCTCGGGACCCGTTCTCGATCTTCATGCCACGACATCAACTACCGGAGATCGATAGCTCTGTTGATTCGAGCAAGGACAGCATTATTTTAGACATCTCCACGGCTTCGATCAAACGTAAACGGCGCAGAGGGCGAGTGTTTGTGAACACCGAGATGGAATCGCCCAGACAGTTCGCGTATCAAGAGCCATTCAGCATGCTCGACTTTAACCGCGTCGATGGTTTTTTTCTCGGATTTGGCTCTTCGAGTATGGTGGATTTTGGAAAGCATGATGAGCTTGGAGTGAATCTTGGAGGTGGGTACGGATTCGAGAATAAGCGGTGGCAATATTTTCTTGGTTCGGAATACCGAATCCCACTTGCAAAAGAATCGGCACTTCCGCTTAATGAGCCGAATATGAAATACCGATTCTATATTCCTCCGACCCTTGCCATCGGCGCAGAGTTTCACAATCAAACTTCGACCGACGATAGTTGGCGTGCCAAACGCGGCGAGAATGCTCTTTATGCATTCTTTGCTCGTGAGGATTTTCGCGATTACTACAAGCTTGCAGGTTGGAGCGGTTATCTTGCTTTGCGTCCGATGCGTAATGCTGAGTTTCGGGCGGAGTGGCGAAGTGATCATTACGAATCGGTGGAGCAGGATGTGTTTTATGGCAGGTGGGGAGGCAACAAGAGACTTCCGGTCAATCCTCAGATCAGCGATGGCCAGTTGAACTCGCTCGTGCTAACTTGGCACGAAGAGCATGTCAAACACGCGACTGCGCTCACTACGAATGTTTTCGGCGATAGCGTTCAGATCGAACAGATTAGTGGTACAAGTTCGATACTACAAGCGGAATTTGGGCACATGCCGAACGTGGATTTCGGATTCAATCGGTACCTTTTGGATGGTCGCGATTTCCGTCCGATTTTCATCGGACTTGCATGGGATACCAGATTTCGTTTTCAAGCCACAACCGGTGACGTTACCTATCAAAAGGCCGAATTCCTCGGCGGTCCAAGCTCGTTGCCGGCGCTCATGAACAAAGAGGTTGCTGGCAATCGCTTGATGCTGCTCAATACCGAACTTCGTCTCTCCATGTCAGAGCTCTTCACATTCATTCACTCAAGGGAATTGCAATTGATCGTGATGAATGATTTTGGATACGTGGGTAGCACGATCGAGAGCTCGATCTTTAAAGGATTTGAAGGTCTAACGTTTAATACAATTCTCTACAACGTCGGTGTGGCGATCGGCGAAGTGAACTCGGGTCAGATCGGAGTAAGTTGGAGAACCGATAGAAAAGAGAATCCGAGATTCATTTTTCGTTTCGAGAGACCCTTCTAATGAGGTCGAATAGGTTTGAGAAGGGTGGGCTAAAAGTAGCTCACCCTTTTTTGTGTGATTAGGATTTCGTTCGCTTCGTTCGAAAGTACGAGGTTAGCAACTCGGCACTCGCCTGATCAAGCACGCCAGGCACGGTGTGTATCTGATGGTTCAATCGTTTATCCTCGGTGAGTGTGAAGAGGGTGCCGCACGCGCCGGCTTTCGGATCCGAAGCGCCGAAGACAAGGGTTGGAATTCGGGCAAGAATCATTGCACCCGCACACATCGCGCAAGGTTCGAGCGTCACATAAAGCGTCGTATCGAGAAGATACCGATCAGCCAGGAATTCACTCGCAGCAGTTATCGCGATCATTTCGGCATGAGCCGTCGCATCGTGAAGACTCTCGGTCAAATTATGTCCTTTTGCGATAACGCGGTCGTGCTGCACGATGACGCATCCAACCGGTACCTCATCGAGGTCGTAAGCTTTCTCAGCTTCTCGGAGTGCTTGCTGCATCCAATAACTGTGGTCCCGAGCCGTGAAATTCGAGGCTGGATCAATCAAATGGGTAAGTTCATCCGACATTTTGGGTCTCGAATGATCGGCGATGTAACGACAGGAAGCATTGTGGGCCCTGCAGGACTTGAACCTGCGACCAATCGATTATGAGTCGACTGCTCTAACCAACTGAGCTAAGGGCCCTCTCGCACTTTTTCTCGAAGTCTGAGACGCGTCTTAAACTCCGTAATTCTCAGTCGAATTCCGCCGGTGCTCACATTTCTCCGACCCATTGCTCGCAATAATAGACTGAATTCCGAACCTCTGGCACATTTTCCAAAGGGCTCCTGTTTCGAAGCAACATTCATGCACACCATACAAAACAGTCATTCCGAACACACCCATCCGAGCGCCGAGACCCGGAAGCGGGTCACGTTGCATACGCTCGGGTGTAAGTTGAATTACGCGGAGACTATGACGGTCGGTCGGCAATTCACGGCTCAAGGCTATACGATTGTTCCGTTCGGCGAGCCGTCCGAGATATTTGTTCTGAACACGTGCTCGGTGACAGAAAATGCGGAGAAAGAATGTCGACAGCTCGTACGGCGTGTGCTGCGTAAGTCGCCAAATGCCTTCGTGGCGGTAACAGGGTGTTATGCACAACTTCGCCCAGAGCAGATTGCGAGCATCGAAGGTGTCGATATGGTACTCGGTGCGAATGAAAAATTCGAGATCTACCGCCACGGATATCCATTTGTAAAACTTGCGACACCGGTCATACTCTCCAATGACATCGCCGAAGCGACGACATTCGAAGCTGCTTCCTCGCTACATTCAGATGATCGCACGCGAGGATTCCTCAAAGTGCAAGACGGCTGTGATTATTCGTGTTCGTTCTGTACGATTCCTACAGCTCGTGGTGCCTCACGGTCCGCCGAAGTTGAGTCGATCGTTCAGCAAGCTCAGGCACTTTCGCGTGATGGATTTCAAGAGATAATCTTATCAGGCGTGAACGTTGGCGATTTCGGTCGAAAGATCGGAAGTTCATTTGAAGAATTGTTGCGTGCGCTTGACACCGATCCCTTAGTGACGGCTCGATTGCGCATCAGCTCCATCGAACCGAATCTACTTACGAGCGAGATCATTCAAATGGCCACCGCTTCGAAGAAGATCTGCCCCCACTTCCATATTCCGTTGCAATCCGGCTCAGCTATCATCCTGAGCAAAATGCAGCGCAGATATACGCGAGAACTCTATCGTGAGCGTATCAGTGAAATTAAGCGGCTTATGCCCCATGCCGCGATTGGTGTTGATGTCATCGTAGGATTTCCGGGAGAAGGAGAGAAGGAGTTTCGCGAGACATACGAATTCTTGAACGAGCTCGACATCACATATCTCCACGTATTCACGTATAGTGAACGCCCGGATACGAAGGCGATCACGCTCGGGAATCCCGTGCCGGTGCACGAGCGCAAAGAGCGCAACAAGATGCTTCGAATACTTTCGGAAAAAAAGAAGCGAGCGTTCTACGAGTCACAGATCGGTACGATCAGAACGGTGTTGCTTGAAGCTCCTGAAATGACCTGCGCATCGGCTGCCGGGGAGATTGCAGGGTTCACGGAGAATTATGTTCGTGTTCGTTTCGAAGGGACTCCGCCGCTCCTCGCTGAATTAGTACGGGTGCGACTACTGCGAGTTGTTGGTGATATTGTAGTTGCAGAATTTATTGAAGTTCTTTCGCGAAAGCAGTTGGCCACATCACGAGAGCTGAGTGCGGATGTTCTGAGTTTTTCACTCCCAATACTACAATCAGCATAGGTACACAGATTCAAAGCGATTCATCCGGTTCGAAGCTACTCGCGCTCTCGTCGCGAATTTCGTCGTTCGGTGAGTATAAGTTTCTCTTCTGCATTTCGATCCCGCTGTTTTTGATTCAAGCTATCGTGCGTCCCGGCCCGACGTTGATCGGTGAACCGTACCTGATCGCGCTCAACATACAGAGTGGACTCGGTTACGCCTATGCTTATATCGGCGACAGTGTCCCGAGCATCACTTGCTTTATCCCACCACTCTATGTATTACTGCTCGTTGGGATCATGAAACTTGGTGGCGGGATTATCGCGATGAAGATCATCAACTTGTTTTTTTTGCATGCGACATTCTTTGTCGTATTCCGATTGATCCGATTAGTGACAAATTCGTTTGTCGCTGTGATCGCATTTTTTGCACTCGAGCTATATCTTCCGTTTTGGATATACGCCGGAGCAATCGACCCAAACTCTCTCAATATGCTGCTCATCGCACTCACGATCTGGGTGCTCTACGCGATCTCAGAGAATCCTCGCATGCAAAATTGGGTTGCACTCGGAATTCTGATAGGTCTGCAAATTCTCGTACGGCCCGACATGATGCTCGGTGTCGTGTTCTTCGTTGCATGGTTGATCTATGCGCTTGGAAAAAGGCAGGCACTTTCGAAAACAATTGGCAGTGCTGCCGTGGCGCTCGTGCTCGCGCTGCTGATCGTGCTACCCTGGACGATTCGTAACTATCAGATTTTCGATCGCATCGTACTCGTCAGTGCGAACTCCGGATTCAATTTTTGGATGGGAAATAACGCTGGTGCGACCGGTGAGTTTGTGCTGGAAAGGGACAATCCGGAAATGGTCGCTGATTGGCACGCTGCACAGCAATTTGGATTTTCGCACAATCAAGTCGAACGCGACCAATATTTTATGTCGCTCGGCTTGAATTGGGTTAAAGCACACCCGATGGATGCGCTGCTCGGGGATCTCAAAAAGGTCGTTTATCATTGGTCGAGCAGAGGCGCTGTTGGAGACTGGGGCGGCATCTCCGGCGTGATGGGTTACTATTTTGTGGTCTCGCTCTTGATTCTGATTGCCGGAATCTATGGATTTGCGACGATTAAGAACCGCAAGCTTCAATGGCTCCTGGCCTCACTTTTCGCCTATTCCACAGCGGTTTCGGCACTTTTTTTCGTACAAACACGCCACCGCGCACTCAAGGTTGATCCATTTCTGATTCCACTGGCAGTCATAGGAGTATTTAAAGCATCCGATAAGTTGTTGCCTAAGAGCAAGTCGGAGAGTCAGACAGTAGTGGACGGATAAAGTAGTTGCATGAAAATAATCTCAGTAGTAGAGGGTTCGATCGCGAGTGAACTGGGTATCGAGCCAGGGGATGAACTCTATCGTATGAACGGAGAACACATCAAGGATGAACTTGATGTGCAATTCTACACGAGCGGTGAGATGGTCGAGGTCGAGATCATGCGCGGTGGAGAGTTTATTCTCTACGAGATCGAAAAGGAAGTAGATGAGGAGATCGGCTTCAAAGTCGAGCCGATGCGCATGACATCATGCGGTAATGATTGTGTGTTTTGCTTCGTCGATCAAAATCCCGAGGGGCTTCGTAAAGCGCTCTATTTCCGTGATGGAGATTATCGGTTCAGCCACCTCTACGGAAATTTTAATACAATGACGAACGTCGGTCCGAAAGCGCTTGAGCGTATCGTCCGACAGCGGTTGATGCCGCAATATGTCAGCGTGCACTCGACTGTGCTTGATGTCCGCACGAAGCTCATGCGGCTTCGTAAGGATGATCACATCATGGACAAGTTGCGGTATCTTGCCGCTAATGACATTTGGATGCACGCTCAGGTTGTGCTCTGTCCGGGAATCAACGACGGTGACTCACTCGAAAAGACTATTGAAGATGTGTACTCGCTCACGCCGGCTATGAAGACGATGGCGATTGTACCCGTTGGGCTCACGAGCCATCGAATCGGTTTGGAAGCGCTTAAACAAGTCGATCGGGACTATGCGCGACGACTGATCGAAAACATTCTGAACAAGCAAGAGCGGTATCGTGCTGAAACCGGAGTAAACTGGCTCTATCTATCCGACGAATTTTTCCTCGTGGCCGGTTATGAAGTACCGCAAGAGGATTGGTACGATGGCTTTCCTCAACTCGAGAATGGCGTCGGAATGGTACGCGATTTTATTGAGGAGACACGTAAAGAGGTTTCATTACTCAAAGACCGAATTCTGCTAACTGCACCAAAGAGGGTTACACTTGCAACGGGGACGCTCGCGGGTGGTTTTATGCGCGACTATATCGTGCCGTTGCTGCAAGAGATTCCGAATCTCCAAGTTGATCTTCAAGTCGTGGTGAATACGTTGCATGGCCCCGATGTCACTGTGACGGGATTGCTCTCCGGGCAATGCCTTGAGGCCCATTTCGCAGAGCGTGCCCCAACGGACCTCTTGTTGCTCCCTCCGAATATTCTCAATGAGGACGATATATTTATGGACGATCAAACACCGCGCGGTTTACAAAAGCGATTGCAAGATCGACCGATGGCGGTGTTTCATGGTACGTGGGAGGAGGTTCTTTTTTATCTCAATAATCCAGGCGCGGAAACTTTCAACTCGCACAAGATACTGTTGCCGATCCTCAACGTGTAGAAGAGACCGAAGGGTAAAGATCAGGCGTTACACAGAATCTCGTGTTATCTTCGCATACCAAATTTGAAATAGAAAATACCTACACGAGATCTTATGCGTATCATTTGCTGGAACGTCAACGGAATCCGCGCTGCTCAGAAAAAAGGGCTCATAGATTATATCAAGCGTGAATCGCCCGATGTCCTGTGTCTTCAGGAGACCAAAGCTCAGCGTGAGCAGTTGGATGACGAGTTGATCAATATCGAAGGATACACCAGCCACTTTTTCAGCGCCGAAAAAAAAGGATACTCCGGCGTTGCCATCTATACGAAACAAGTACCGACGGAAATTCACTTTGGCTGTGGCTCTGCACGGTTCGATGCAGAGGGGAGAGTGCTTCGCGCAGACTATCCGGAGTTTACGCTCTACAATATTTATTTCCCCAACGGCGGTCGTGGTCCCGAACGTGTAAAATACAAGCTTGATTTTTACGACACGCTACTGGATCAGTGGGAGGAACTGCGTGCCGAAGGCCGAAAGCTAATTATCTGTGGAGATTACAATACCGCACATCAAGAGATTGATGTTGCAAAACCCGTAGAATGGTCGAAGACCTCCGGCTTTCTTCCCATCGAGCGTGCGTGGTTGGAGAAGATACTCGATATGGGATACGTGGACATTTTTCGCAAGTTCGATCAACGACCCGGCCAATATTCGTACTGGGATAATTTTCGCAATTCCCGCGAAAAGAATAACGGTTGGCGTATCGATTATTTTTTTGTCACCGAGGATATTGTTTCGAAGATCACTGCGGCCTCAATCCATCAAGAAGTGATGGGCAGCGATCATTGTCCGATCTCCATTGATATAAAGATAGGATAGGAGATGCCTCACGACTCCGACACCTTGGAGGAGTGCTGACGTTCGAGAGATGTCGAACCATTGTTGAAATTTCGGTGTAATTTTCATCATAATGTCCCACCCAATGTCTACTGCGATGTATCGGACTGAGTGTAGAACGATGTCCCTACAACTGCTTATTGTTGCCTATGAAGAAAAGTGATACCTCACGAAGAGGCGCGTATTATTTGCTCGCCGCTGTATTCGTAGTTTCCAGAGTAATTTTTTATCTACTCGGAATACGTTTCGATTCTACTCCGCTCGATACGTTTTGGCAATTCATCGACCCTGTGCTACTCCAAGCGAGGCTTTGGGAGAGTCTCTTTTATCTCCATTCGCAGCCGCCACTTTTTAATTTATTTTTAGGTATCGTTCTAAACATTTCTCCGGAGCACTACACTTCAATGTATCACGGCGTGTATTTTCTGCTCGGCGCTTGGATGACCTATCTCCTCTTCGAATTGCTGAATGGATTGGGACTCTCCGTTAAGTGGGCATATGGCGTAACACTTGCGTTTATTCTCAGTCCGCCGGCCATTATTTTTG
>JBDTCS010000215.1:0-1614 GCA_039923455.1 Kapaibacterium sp. (SeqCode)
GGTACTGTGCATAGTTATTGCCAGTGTTCCTAGCTAAAAATGAGAGGAGGCGTTTTCCATATCGCTTGTATAGCAGCAGATCCGCATACGCCATCACACGAAACGATGGAAAGGTCGTCTCGCCGCAAGCTGTGATGGCTTTGATTCGGCTCCAAGCCGTTACACCCGCTGTTGTAATTCTACTCATTCTGGCGTGGACGGTATCGAAGTATCTATTCAGCATCGCGTCGCGATAGCCGTGCAGAATGCTGTCGGCGTTTGGTGTTCTCATGCGAATCCCACGAACATACATACCCACCTTGTTGAACGAATGCACCTCGCATTCAACGGAAGCGATTGTGTCCGGCTTGCCAGTACGGGTCGGAAGCATTGTCCGGAGTACAGAGTAGCGATTTGAAGGAGTGCTGAGGGTTTTATTTGGAAAGCGAGTCACCAAGGGATGCTCAAGGGGATCAGAGTAAGTATTCCACTTACCATAAGTGATCGCGTCGGTCATAATCACCGAATCTCCGTGCAGGAACCGTTCGGTGTACTTAAGGATATAGAGCGTATCGCCTGGGTAACTCGATAGCGGGGAGCCCAATGGATGTGTTTCCGATCCATTCAAACCGTAGATGAAATCGCAGTACACATTTTCTTGCGGTGCCACGTAGAGGAACGGAAGATCCTTGACACCATCGTCAGCCAAGTTATCTTCCCACCAAAAGCCGTTTGCGTTGGGCTCATAAAAATTCATAACCTGATTTGTACCGCTAAAACCATTCGCATTTTTCGTTATATAAAACTCTTTCGGTGACCGCGAGACAAGCAGGTTCGTGCTCGCATTCGCCGTATCTGCTATTCTCCACCCCCCAGCCCCTCCATAACGATACTTTAGGTCAACGGCGAGAATACCCGCGTCATAGGTAGCGAGGAAGTTTCGAATCTCGCTTCCTCGGTACCCTGCTGTCCGACTCCCCAACACTGTCTCGATTCCGGAGTAGGAAAGGGCATAGTACGTAGCCATAGTCTTTGGAAGCTCACTCGCGAGATTGGCCTGCCAGATGTGAGCCAGCAATGGATCGCCACCTGCTGCATTATACATCGTATTAAATCCCGCTGCTGCCATGCTATCCTTTATCTTGGTGCGGTTCGTGCCGTCAAGATTGCTGATCTCAAAACCGCCGTAAGGAAAGACGATCGGAACGCGAGTCTGAGGCTGAGCTCGGACGTTTCGTGAACCAACTGAGACAGAGAAATAGAAGAGGAGACTAATTGTTAAAATCGAGAATACTTTCATAGTCAATCGTGAAAAGGGTACTGGAAAAAAACGAGAATACTAAGTTTTTTTATTCGACAAATCCTACTCGAAAAAATCTTATTCAGTTATGACAATTTTGGTACGCAGTTGTTCAGGGCCACGCTCAATGTAGAGTTGATAGACTCCGTTCGCAAGTTTAGGTAATTGAATGCGTTTAGTCTGTTCGCCTGCGGTTCCACGAAATATCTCTCGATAGACTTCTCTGCCAAGTAGATCAAAGAACCGTACACTTGTTTCTCCTGAACTTCGGAATGTAAAATCAATCTGAAAGTGATTACGGATAGGGTTCGGAAATACTGATAGGGCAGAAGCCG
>JBDTCS010000216.1:0-22363 GCA_039923455.1 Kapaibacterium sp. (SeqCode)
CTGAATGTCGATCGGTCGAACGCGGTGCTCGTAGCACATGCGCTGACCGGAAGCGCAGATGCCGAGGCTTGGTGGTCCGGGATAGTTGGACCAGACAAGTTGATCAACCCCGAGCAATACTTCGTCATCTGCATCAATACACTCGGCAGTTGCTACGGCTCGACCGGTCCGGAATCTATTAATCCCGAGACTACGGCAAAATATGTCGCGACATTTCCCGAGATCACAATTCGCGACATCGCTCGAACGCAACTTCACTTGTTGCAAGAGCTTGGTATTTTTGAGATCGCGCTTGCGATCGGAGGCTCGATGGGCGGTATGGTTATTTTGGAACTTGGATTACTCGCGAAGGAAACTCGCACGGTCACAATTCACAAGCTTGTGGCAATCGCTGCCGGAAGCGAGCACTCTGCTTGGCGAGTTGCGTTTAGCTCGACCATTCGAAAGACTATTCAAGCTTTTGAGCCTCTCGGAGAAAGTGGATTGCGCGAAGGACTTCGAATCGCTCGACAGTTGGCGACGATTAGCTATCGTTCGAGCAGTGAGTTCGGTCGGAGGTTTGGTCGCAAGATCGGTGAAGGCGAGAAGTTCGAAGTCGAAAACTATCTTGAGCATCAGGGCCAGAAGATCGTGGACCGCTTTTCTGTCTATTCCTACCTCACGCTCACTCGTGCGATGGAGTTGTATGATCTGACTCGTGGCAAAGCTGTCGACGCGATCCATCAACTTGAAGGCCTCGACACAGATATCCTACTCGTGGGAATTTCAAGTGACATTCTTTATTTGGAGGAAGAACTTCGCACGTTTGCCAAGCAACTTCCAAATGCGAGGTACGAGACACTTCTTGCCGAGTGCGGTCACGACTCTTTCCTCATTGCCACCGACGAGCTTGCCGAAATAGTAAGGCCATTTCTTGAGGCAGAGTGTAAAGGGATTATCACCAATGACGTGCACGCCTCACGCTTTTGATAACTGCAATGAATACTATTACAGCAACATCGTCACAAACCAAATCAGCAAATCGTGCAATGCCAGCGTTAAAGAAGCTGCGCGTCGCGTTGTTCGGATTCGGAGTCGTGGGAAGCGGCGTCTGGAATATACTCGAGCACAAGCGCGCAGAATTTCGCAAACGCTTCGGTGTTGATATCGAGGTCGGCGGTATATGTGTAAAGAATCTCGAAAAGGAGCGCTCCGTTGCGCTGCCTGCCGGACTTGTTACGAACAACATTGCGGACCTTACGCAAGATAACTCGATCGATGTCGTGATCGAACTCATCGGTGGACGTTATGAGGCGCTCGACATTATCGAGAGTGCACTCGAAGGACGCAAACATGTCATCACTGCAAACAAACTCGTGCTCTCGCATGAATTGCCAAGACTCCGTACACGGGCCGACAGACAAGGAGTAAATCTATTCTACTCTGCTTCGGTATGCGGCAGCGTTCCGGTGCTTCGCGCACTCGATGAACTCTTGATTGGCGACGAGATACTCTCCTTGCGGGGTATTGTGAATGGCTCTACAAATTATATTCTCACTCTGATGGATGACGGACTCGTCTCCTACTCTGACGCAATTGTGCAAGCAAAAGAAAAGGGATTTCTCGAAGCAGATCCGACACTCGATGTTTCAGGTCAGGATGCAGGTCAAAAGCTTTCGGTCCTTACGTATCACGCGTTCCGGAAACACTTGCTGCCGAGCGAGATCATAACGAATGGAATTGAAGCGATTACATCCGAGAAAGTACAAGCTGCGAAGGAGGCCGGCAAGGTTCTAAAGCTCATAGCGTCAGCATCGCGTGACAGAAAGACGGGTGAGATACTCGCATCGGTCGGTGTGGAAGCGCTCGACAAAACGCATCTCTTCGCGCACACACGTGATGAATTCAACGCGCTTGAAATTCAAACACGTCACGCCGGCCCGCAATTACTTTATGGTAAAGGCGCGGGAAGTTTGCCGACCGCAAGCGCAGTCGTAAGTGATCTCGTCGAACTTCTAAGAGAATTGTGAGCTACTCCGACCGATCAGTGTGTCAGTCGTGGCTTTAGCGGCGGATTTGTGGTCGGCGTCGGAATCATTGACTTTTGAGGAATGGGTTGCGGTGTACTCGATGGTACGCTCGATTTGCTCGGTGCACTACCTTGCGGTACACTACCTTGCGGTACACTACCTTGCGGTACATTATTTTGCGGCACCACTACCGTTGGTGCTGGTGCCATGGGTACAACAGGCGTAGGCATGTAACTCGAATACTTAAAATTCGAAATCGCTGCGACAACATTATCCTGAATGTGACGATATGCTTGGGGCCCACGATGGAAGTTTTGCATCGTGATAAAGTATGCAGCAAGCTGTCCATCGAGCGTGAGCACATAACCGGCAAGCGCAGTCACACCGTTAAGAGTACCAGTCTTCCCGTGTGCATTGTATTGCGCAGGTGTGCCCTTCATCCGATTGCGCAACGTGCCATCATAGCCAGCGATCGAGAGCGTCTGCGTGAATTGATCGAACCCGCCTTGCTCCTTAATCGACGAAAGTAGCTTAATCACACTATTTGCCGTCGTACGATTGCCTCGTGATAAACCTGATCCATCGATTACCGTACACTGCGTTCCATCGACACTGCAAACCTGAAGCCATGATTTCATTAGGCTACGTGACCGCAAATCCGGCGAAGTGGTCGAGCCGGTTGCGATAGTCGCGAGCTTGCGAAACATGCTCTCTGCAAGATAATTATCGCTGCGCTTATTCATCTGCATCAAAAGATCCATCAGACTCGTTCTCTTCTCCGCAACCGTAATGATCGGCATAATCGAGGAAGTTTTTGGTGCAGCCGTTCTATCCGTACGCGCAACACCCGTAATCTGGATCCCATTTTGTTGAAAGCGCCACTTAAGCAATGCAGCCATTGCGAGCGGAACATTGCGAATCGGAAAACTATAAGTTCGTGATGATCGCGCAGGAATCAAACCACTCACCGAGACTACTTGCCTCGGATCTTCCGGCCCTCCCGACACACTAACGTGCAAGGTCATCTTTCCACGCGAGCTTCCATAAACTATTCTTGTTTTCGCCTTGCGTCCGTGCTTGCCGTGTTTGCCACCGACACGCACACGCCTCTTTGTACGCACTGCCGGAGCACTGGAGGCGCCATGATTTGCAACCACGATCGTACTAATCGGCGGCGAAACACGCACACTCACACCCGCGCCTTTACGAGCACCGGCGACAACAGTCACACGGATCACATTGCGGTCAATCGCAAAATTCGGAGTTGAAGAAAGCACACCCGGATCGGTAACATCCTCTTCGTCGCCACCCGATTGTTCGTCGGCTGGATCTGCTATTGAATCGCCAGACGAAAGGTCGCCACTTGCAAGAGCATCCATGCTCGAATCTTTTGTCGTGATCGGCTTGGAAACATCTGCGTGCGTTGCAAAATATTTTCGCGCCTCGGGAGTAAGTTCATCCTCGACCGAAAGGTCACTCACGATGTCGCCCTGAATTTGCGTGATGCCACGAGCCCGGAGTTGAACTGCCAACGCATCAAAATCTGTCGAGCGAAGTGTCGGGTCACCACTTGGACGGAGATTAACATTACCGATGATACGCGTGCCTTCGATGCGAGCCTTTGGAGCAAGATCGAGCTTCGTGTTAAAAACATATTTACTTCCAAGTGCCCAAAGCGTCGAAGATGACGTGAACATTTTTTCGACTGAAGCCGGCAGCACACTCACGCCGGCATTGCGTGCGAAGATCGGATGAATCTGATCGTTTGGTTCGAAGAAGACAACTTTGACACTCGTCGTCATTCCACGCGTTTCGGTGCCTGCGAGTAAGCGATCGATCTGCGCGCGCAATGCATTCAACCCAAGAGCAGTGTCACCTTGATACCCTAAAAAGTGTGGGTGTATTGCATAGAGCTGTGTAGCGATGGTATCCTGCGGAGGCCTCGCGATAGCAGTTTCTAGAGCAACCGCTGGGTGCGCAACGCCCGGAGGAAGCGTGAATGCCGAAGCGCTCATCGTCAATGGTACGATCGTAAGCATCGCTCCGACGATCCACCGACTGATCTTCAACGCAGAATTTTTCGGCAATACTCGATTAGGTAATTTGAGCACAATAATAAATTTTCCTCGTCCCACAACGAAGATGTATAATACAAAAAAGAGCGATGCAGTGAGAGATGTGACGCTCTCCCAACGATTCAACTTAGAAAGCAATTAATCCGGTAAGCGTGCGCTCCCTGGTAACGCCTTATCTTATTGCAATGCCCAGAGCCTCTCGAACAATTCCCGGCACACGCTTGAGCGCACCCGCAAGTTGGCTTGCATCCTTGCCCCCGGCTTGTGCGAGTTGGGGTCTGCCGCCACCTTTTCCACCTACCAGTTCCGCAATCGAACTGACAAGCTTTCCTGCCTGAAGTTTTTTCTCTTTGATCAGATCATCACTCACCATCGCAACAAGAGAAACTTTGTCTTCACCGAACGTTGCACCGATGACAGCAACAGCACCAAGCTTTAATTCATCACGAAGCATTTCGCCAAGCGCCTTTAACTCTTCTGCATCGCTGACTACAAATTGATGCGCGAGCACTCGAACGGTACTCCCCTCGAGTGGTGTAGCCGAAGCCGCAAGCTTAACGAGTTCGCCTTTGCGAGCATCCAACCGAAGCTTCGCCATTTCCTTTTCGAGGCGGCGCTTCTCTTCTTCAACATGCTCGAATTCCTTTGAAAGGTCGCTGTATTTCGATTCCGATTCGAGTATCCATTGCTCGACCCCTTTACCGGTCACGGCTTCGACACGACGAACGCCACTCGCGATACTCGACTCTGAAATAAATTTGAACAGTCCGATCTCCGCTGTCGAGTGTACATGCACACCACCGCAAAACTCTCGAGAGAATGGACCAAAATCGACGACATTCACGCGAGCACCATACTTATCACCGAAGAACATCATCGCGCCCATCTTCTTCGCATCATCAAACGGAATATTACGATGATGTATTAAACGTATCGACTCACGGATCTTGGCGTTGACGATAGACTCAATCTCTCGGAGTTCTTCCGGTGTCACTTTTTGATAGTGCGCAAAATCGAAGCGCAAACGATCATCGGTTACGAGCGATCCCGATTGATGTACATGATCACCCAGCACTTGTCGAAGTGCGGCATGCATCAGATGTGTTGCAGAGTGATTGCGAATAATATCCTGCCTGCGTTCACGATTCACCACACCATGTGCGACGTCACCAACGGCAACATCCGCGGCATCTTCTTCGAGCACATGCGCGATTGCATCGCCAATTTTTCGTACATCTTTGACCGGATAGTCACGGCCTTCGATTGTAATAACACCTGTGTCGGCGATCTGCCCACCAGACTCGGCGTAGAACGGAGTCCTATCGAGCACGAGCGTATTCCCTTCCACGACAAGCGCACGACCACTATCTTCCGTGGTATCGTAACCAGTGAAGGCAGAGTGGATGTCATTTAATTCAATCGTAGCCTGAACGATCTGCTTTTTCGAGGCATGGACGCGAAGGCTTCGATCTTTTTGCTCTTGCAGTAGCTCGTGAAAGCGCTCCATATCTACTTCGAGGCCTCGTTCGCGAGCAAGTACCTCAGTAAGATCAATCGGAAATCCAAACGTATCATACAACTTGAACGACATCTCACCCGAGATCGAAGGCGACTCGGAGTCTTCAGCAGCACGAGCAATCTCTTCAAATAGTGCGAGGCCGCGATCAAGCGTTACGTTAAAGCTCTCCTCCTCTGCTTTGACCACTCGCTCGATCAAACCAAGTCGCTCACGCAATTCCGGAAACACATCACCCATCGTGTCGGCAACAACACTTGCGAGCTCAAAAAGAAATGGTTCGCGAAAATCTAGCTTGCGTCCGTATCGCGCTGCACGTCTGAGAATGCGTCGCAGCACATACCCGCGTCCTTCGTTGCCTGGCATTGCGCCATCTGCAATCGCTGAGGAGAGCGTGCGAATGTGATCGGCAATTACTCGCATCGCAATATCCGCCTCCGGCTTTTCGCCGTAAGGAATTCCGCTTCGCTTTGATAACCAAGCGAGATACGGCGCGAAAACATCTGTATCGTAATTTGATTTCTTGCCTTGCAGCACAGCGCAAGCACGTTCGAAGCCCATTCCCGTATCAACATGGGTTGCTGTGAGTGGCTCCAGTGTGCCGTCGGGCGAGCGATTGTATTGGATGAAAACCAGATTCCAAATCTCGATCACTTCCGGTGAACTTGCGTTGACAAGTTTCTTACCGGATTTATCGGCCGTCAGATCATAGTGTATCTCGGAGCATGGTCCACACGGACCAGTGTCGCCCATTTCCCAAAAATTATCCTTTGCACCAAAGCGGAGAATATGCGCCGGATCAATGTCCGTCTCTGATTGCCAAAGCTTCTCAGCTTCTTCGTCTGTTTCAAAGACTGTAGCATAAAGACGCGTTTTGTCAAGCCCCCAAACTTTCGTTAGCAACTCCCACGCCCAACCAATCGCTTCTTTTTTGTAATAATCGCCGAAGGACCAGTTGCCGAGCATCTCGAACAACGTGTGATGATACGTATCGTGACCAACTTCTTCGAGATCGTTATGCTTACCGGATACTCGAATGCATCGCTGCGTATCGGCAGCTCGTGTATACGCACGCGTGCCCTCGCCAAGGAATACATCCTTGAACTGATTCATCCCTGCGTTTGTGAAGAGCAACGTCTTATCACCGTGAGGAATGACCGGCGCACCCGGCACGATCGTGTGACCGCGTTCGCGGAAAAAATTCAAAAAACTTAATCGTATCTCGTCGGAAGTCATTCGTCAGTTAATGTTTGCTCGCTTTGGCAGTCAACTCAGTTGATCCCCCACTAAAAAACAAGAATGCGCTGTTTTGTTCAGCGCATTCTTACAAAACTCGGCTATAGATAAATTCGCCTCAGGTCAGAACTTGGGTATGTAGCGCGATTTCTTCGAGCACGGAGCTAACACGCAAACACTCGATCAAGTCACCTTCGAATACGAGTGCCTTACCCATCGTGTGAACTTCCCACGCAATACTCTCGCCCTTTTCGCCACTACAACCCGTTGCTTTGCAGACTTGCGAGATCACTTCATCGAAGGTATGATGATCATCATTAAAAAGCAAAACACGACAGGAGAGCTCGACAATTGTAAGCGTCTCATCCTCGTCACCATACTCCGTTTGGCTGCTCGCTCTCGGAGAAGTTATTTCTGATAGCCGATGCATCGGCCAAAGAGAATTAGCAAGATCGAAATTCATACCGCTCTTAAAGTAAAACTTGGTCTGAAGTGCGTTTTCTAAGCTACGGGCACTCCACAAATATAAAACCAGAACCACAGAATGGTGCGGGAAGTGTCAGGAATTATTACTACATTCCACCCCCCTTATTTCTCAAACCGCCTCGACTCGTTTAATCTCAGGAGCTTCGGCCATGATTGCTCGCTCGATTCCTGCCCTAAGCGTCATCAGATTAAGCGCACAAGTCCGGCAGGCGCCCAAATAGCGAACCTCCACTATACCAGCCGCCTCGTCCACGGAAACAAGCTCTACGCCCCCGCCATCGACCTCCAGATAGGGTCGAACACGTTCGAGAGCATGGAGAATCCTCCCCCTTAGATCGAGTGTCTCAGCAGCTTTATGCACGCCTTAATGTAAACAATCTACACATATAAAACATACAAAGCTCAGAAGTTGCACCGCCCTTCGTTCAATCTCGTTGGTTTTCGTAAGATCATTCGAAAAAACTGTCTATTTAGCCAAATTTGGCTACCTGCAGGTCATAGAGTTATTTCGACAGGCTGTGTTTGCGGCGACAAATTTCGAATACTCACCTGCTGGGCAAGCGCTGAGGCTATCTGATGGAAAGCTAATGCTGCAGGACTCTTAGGCTCGCTCGAAACGATCGGTGTCCCCTTGTCGCCACCGATTCTGAGTGATGTCTGAATCGGCAGTTCGCCAAGAAATGGTACACCAAATTGTGCCGCAGCGGTTTTTCCACCTCCGTGTGCGAAAATCTCCTCGCGAGTGCCGCAGGTCGAGCAAATAAAATAGCTCATGTTTTCAACGACACCGAGCACCGGCACGTGCACTTTTTCAAACATGCGAACACCTTTTCGTGCATCGGCAAGTGCGACATCTTGCGGAGTCGTAACAATCACCGCTCCGGTAAGCGGAATCGTTTGCACGAGTGTGAGTTGAATATCACCTGTGCCCGGAGGCATGTCGAAAATCAGATAATCAAGATCGCCCCATTCTACATCCGACATAAATTGCTTCAAGGCTCCGGAAGCCATTGGTCCACGCCACACTACCGCCGTATCGGGATCGACCAAGAATCCGATCGACATCACTTTTACACCATGCGCTTCAAGCGGTATCATCTTCGTCTTACCGTTGACTTGCGTTGCGCCGGGCTTCTCGCCTTGCAAGCCAAACATCAACGGAATGCTCGGTCCGTAGATATCCGCATCAAGCAAGCCAACCTTTGCGCCGTCTTGGGCAAGCGCGACTGCAAGATTCGCAGCAACAGTAGATTTTCCAACTCCGCCTTTACCTGAAGCAACTGCGATTGTATTTTTCACGCCAGGAAGTGCGGACTCTTTCACATTGTCAACATGCGCAGCAACTCGTGCCGTCATGTTGATTGAGACATTGCCAACACCCGCGACCTTTTCCACCGCAGCCTTCGCTTCGGCCTCGAGTTGACCTTTGAGCGGACACGAAGGTGTCGTGAGTTCAAAAGTAAAACTTGCCTTGCTGCCAGAGATCTTGATATCTTTCACCATACCGAGTGATACGACATCACGGTGTAGATCAGGATCGATAACAGTTCGCATAGCACCAAGCACATCTTGCTCTGTAAGCGTCGATGCGTCGGAATTGGAAGTAGCTTTTGAGAAAAGGCCCATAAAATTTAGGTCATTAAGTCTGAAGTACTCACCGGCCAATCAGGGCGCCGGTTTAGGTGCGCCCGAAAACGAAGTGGTTTGTTCGAAAGTTCGTTCGAACGGCTATGTATGTCCTGTTCGAAGGCAAGTCACCCACCGGCTACTCACGAGGGTCGAATTTTGAGACCTGGGCCAGTTTTTCCCAGAGTTCACGCTCTTCGATGCTTAGTTTATCGGGTGTTCGGACGCTCAGCACGGCATAAAGATCACCACGTCGGCCACTCTCGCTGAAAAGTCCTCGCGAACCGAGCCGGAGTTTCAATCCACTCTGAGCACCCGGCGGAATCGTTAGGCGAACTTCTCCTTCCAATGTGCGAAACGGGATTTTCGAACCGAGCACAGCTTCCCACGGCGCGATATCAACCTCTTCATATATATCGGTACCGATCACATCATACTCAGCGTGTGGTGCATAAATCAGCGTGAGTATCAGATCGCCAGCTGAATTTACACCAGGCTCGCCTTGATTGCTAAGCCGAATCTGTTTTCCCACGAAGGAGTGTTCCGGTATTTTTACTTTGTACGTCTTTGTCGAGCCGTCGCCTTTGCGAATTGTGAATTGCTTTGCGCCGCCGTGAAATGCTTCCTCGATCGAGACGGGAAGTTCGGCTTCGATGTCGCTGCCGCGCTGATTAAATCCGGGTGACCGCGGGCGTGTGCGAGCGCCACCGGAGTTCGCGCCAAAGAACTGCTGAAAGAACTCGGAAAAATCTGTATTGTACTCACCGCCCGTCGTTGTAAAACGGAATCCCGGCTGACCGGATTGTTCCTGTCCGGGTGGTGGAGTGAACTCCTGACCGGTCTTCCAATTCTGGCCGAACCGATCGTACTTTTGTCGCTTGTCTTTGTCTGAAAGAACTTCGTACGCTTCGTTTATCTTCTTAAATTTTTCCTCGGCTTCGGGATTACCGGGATTTACATCGGGGTGAAACTTTCGAGCCATCTTGCGAAAGGCCTTCTTAATCTCCTCCTCGGTTGCACCACGCTCGACACCAAGCGTTTCGTAGTAATCTTGAAATTGTACCGCCATCCGTTTAATTTCTCTCTTGCACTTCTTGCGAATAAAAAGCCCGCACGCATAACACGTTCGGGCTTGAAGCTATTCCACTCTGCGATCGCAAACCGATTTACCCTTTGCGACGATGCTTACCATGTTCCGTTTTTTTGGCATGCGAACCGCTCAATTTTGGCTTCGGTGCATGTTCCGAATGCTTCGGTCCATCTGAATGCTTTGTTCCGTCTGAATGCGCTTTCGGATGATGCACAGATGGTCTCGCAAGTTTCAGTTCTGGCTTTGCATGCGGCACATGCTCACGTGAAGGCTTGGAGTCAGGCTTCGGACGCGGGTGATGTTCCAGCACTCGCTGCTCCTTCTTTGGATGCTCGCTTTTTGAATGATCACTCTTCGAATGCTCGCTGCGGTCTTGTTGGTGTCTTGGCTGTTCGCGAGTTGATTGTTCTCGGCCGGAACCTTGCGTGCGACCAGGATGATCTCGCCTTGTTTGCTCACGTGGATTTTGTCCGCGAGATTTTGAAGGCTGCTCTTGGCGTTCCGGTTCTGCGCGTTCAATGTGACGATCAACGGTTGCATACGTACCACTATGCGCAGCAGGAATGCGTTTGCGAATCAACTTCTCGATCTCGCGCAGATAACCCTTCTCATCTGGGCTGCATAGCGAGATCGCTGTTCCGGAGGCACCGGCACGACCTGTTCTTCCGATGCGATGCACATACGTCTCCGGAACATTCGGAATTTCGTAGTTGATGACGTATTCCAGATTATCTACATCGATGCCTCGCGCTGCAATATCGGTCGCGACGAGCACGCGTGTTTTCTGACGCTTGAAATTATCGAGTGCGCGTTGACGTGCGTTCTGGGATTTATTGCCGTGAATTGCGTCCGCGCTGATGTGATTGCGTTCGAGTGTACGCACGACCGAATCAGCACCGTGCTTCGTGCGTGTAAAGACGAGTGCTGTGCGAATGTTCGCATCGTCGAGCAACTGCAAAAGCAGCGATGGCTTCTTTGACTTCTCGATATAATACACCGATTGCTCAATCAGATCAACTGTCGCTCGCGCTGGCGCAACTTCCACTCTGACAGGATTGTCCAAAATATCATGCGCAAGTTTTACGATCGCCGGCGGCATCGTCGCTGAGAAGAAAAGCGATTGGCGCTTCTTCGGAATTGCATTTAGAATATCCTGCACGTCACGGACAAAACCCATGTCGAGCATGCGATCTGCTTCGTCCAACACAAATATCTCAACGTGCTGCAGATGCACGAATCCCTGATCCATCAAGTCGAGCAATCTGCCGGGAGTTGCGACAACAATATCGACGCCTCTTCGAAGTGCGTTCGTCTGCTGGCTTTGTTTCACACCACCAAAAATTACGACAGAACTGAGTCCTGTGTATCGGCCGTATGCTTTGATACTTTCGTCGATCTGTACGGCAAGTTCGCGTGTCGGAGTGAGAATCAGACTGCGAATATTTTTTCGCTTGCCGGGTGTGTGAGTCGCCGACAAAAGCTGAATGATCGGCACCGCAAACGCAGCGGTCTTTCCTGTGCCCGTCTGTGCGACGCCAAGCAGGTCTTTTCCCTCTAAAACGATTGGAATAGCCTGTTGTTGAATAGGCGTCGGTGTGCGATATCCCTCGTCGTGCAACGACTTCAGGATCGGTTCAATAATATTTAACGATTGGAATGACATAGTCAGAGTATGTTCGAATAGTAAAGCTATAAGAACCACTCAACATAAGAGTGCGAAAGCCATTCCCGAAGAGTTGGAGAAGTCGATTGTGCCAAATATTGACGGACGATTTATTCCCGCACGATCATCCTCGTCACGACAGAACCTGGCGATACGAATCTTGCGAAATAATTGCCTCGCGGGAGTTTGGAGAGATCGAGGTTCAGTGCTGATTCGTGTTGGGGGCTTGCTTCCATTAACGTCTCGCCGAGAAGATTCACGATCGTAATATGCATTGGCCCAGTTGGCAGATTTGAAACCGAAACTACTCCATTCGTTGGATTGGGACTGAGCTGTAGTGCGTTCGCAGCAACTTCGTGTGAACCGACACCGGAACTGGTGAAATCAGAGAGCGGACGTTTCCAAACTCCATTCACGTCCGTACCGACGAGCAACAATGGCGCAGAAACCACCATAGCATTCACGCGAGTCTTTGGCAAACCGTTGCTCGCGGATTGCCACGTGCCGCCAAAATTCCCCGAACTGCTGAAGACTTTTGTGTAATAGACTTCACTCGTTACCGTCCCTGCGTAAATATTCGTACCATCGCTCACGAGTGCACTTACACCCTTGCCTTTCATGCCATCGTTGAGAGCTGTCCACGTGTCGCCGTTATTCGACGATACATACGGTCCGTCAGAGGTGCCGGCGACAATCTCACCAACAATAACCGCGAGTGCTTGGACCGAGGGAAGACCGCAACCGCTGCCTAATCCAGTGTTCGCACTTATCCACGTATTGCCCTTATCAGTCGAGCGATAGACGCCCACACCGGTCGCAGCAAAAAGTGCGGATCCATTCGTTGCGAGCGAATGGACAATACTAGTCGACGTGAAGTTGGTGTGCACCCAATTCGCACCTTCATCACTCGTATGATAAATACTTCCATCGGAGCCAGCGTAGATATCACTGCCATTCACGGTAAATGAAAAGATCGAGGGATTCGTTATACCGTTGTTGATCTGCGTCCACGGCCCGGCGTTGATCGATACATAAACACCCTTTGCATTCGTACCGATATAGACATTTGTACCACTGATAGCAATCGCCTGAACGTATGGCGATGTCAAGTTGGATTGTACGGATACCCAGGAATCGCCGCCATCGGAGGTCAAAAACAGTCCACCCATCAGCCCCGCAACTACTTGCCCGCTCACCGCATCCAAACACTCTACCTTAAAATTCGATGGGCCATTCGTCGCAACCCACTGGGCAGAAACGTTTTGAGTGCAGCAAACGAACAAAATGGCGATCAATGCAATACGCGCGAGTGAATTTTTCATGGGTTGAAATTTAACGTAGCAAAAGTTGTGCTTGTTTCATGAATGCTTCGTGTCTCTTGGCAAATATACGACATCGAAGAGCCGCCGAAGCCCACCGAACTCGCACGGCCTCGTATGGAAGGGCTACTTCCCAATCCCCTTGTAGACAAAATGCTCGCCATCAAAGACATAGCGAATCGTTTTAGAGGTCACACCACCATCAGGATATTTCTTCGTTTCGCGGACAACCGGGATCGACAGTGTCTTGCCATCAGCCAGCAATTCGATAAAGTGATGTTTGTCGCCACTATACATATCATAGTAGCCGATTTCAATCGATCTCAGAAGCTTTTTGGCTGTCTGAAATAATGGGACGGCCATGTTGAGGGCGATGTCCTCGATTGTGTATGCATCGATTTCTTGAGCAAAGAGTATTGACGAGCCTTGTGAGAGTCTCCTTGGCAAGTAGTAAGTTTTACCGCCGCGAGATCGAATCGTGTAGATAGTATCGATCAAACTATTATTGCCGCCGTATGAAGCCTCGCCCGCTGTATCATACCCGATTACAACCTGTATACCTCTAGAAGTTTGATACTCAATCAGGCATTCCATCACTGGCCTCGTTCCTCCCTCCTGAGTATCCCACGACCATGCGCGCATTTTATGATCAGGTGAACTCGTAACCCACACCCCTGGTATTTCTTCAAAATTGGAACTCAAGGAATTCGGAATTTTCGGAAGATTCAAAAAAAGATATTCGGTAAGTTCACGGTCGACCGCTACGAGCGAGTCTAAATAACCACCATCCCCACTCCAACCTGCTTGATTGATACGGATGGAGAGTGCTTTCGCCGAAGCGATCTTATCGTGTATCTGCCGCATAGATTGTGCTCTCACATTCACTGTGAGCAGGACACAAAAAGCCAGGACAAACTTCACCCGCACGCTTCCAAGCATCCCAACTAAAACTTATCGCAAAAGCAGAATCGGAAGATGTTCCTCCACTCCATTCTTTCGCACTACACAAACATAACTCCCCGGCGACACTCCGAGTGCATTCCAAGTAAACGAATGCTCGCCAGAGCTTAGCTCTCCAGAAAAAAGCTGCGTGATATGCTGGCCTAGAACGTTAACGATTGTGACTTCAATCATACCTGACGATTTAATTGACAAGTTGATTCTGGCCACGTGAGCAAATGGATTGGGATTGGCGGTTAGTTTGGTTCGCTCAGCGACAGTGTGGCTAACATAGGACGGATGACCAACAGGGAACGCAGAAAGTGGGGCGCGCCAAACTCCACTATCCGTCGACGCAAATATGTAATCGGTACAAATGCTAAGTGCGTATGTCGTCTTATTCGCTAGTCCGGCCGTAATCCATGTCGCACCTCTATTCGAAGATCTGAGGATGCCATTTGTAGTTGTTATGAAAAGAACAGAGTCAGTGGCAACGTACTCAGTTATCGTTAATGCACCGTCACGGACAATCGACCATGTGGTTCCGTTGTCCGAAGAGAGCAGAGAGCCAAGATTGGAGCTGAGTAGCATGTAACGTGAAGTTGTGACGAGCGAGCCAAGAGTCCAGCGAGTTAAACCCGCCAATTTTGGTGTGGCATTCACCCATGTGGCCCCGAGATCCACGCTGCGAAACAGAGACGTATCTTGGAGTACAAACATATTGCGACCACTAACTGAAAGAGCGCTCACAGAATAATTAGGATCCGGAGGTACTATTGGGATCCAACTGTTGACATTGCCACGAGTACGGAACAATCCATGCGCGCCGATGAGCGCGACAAGTTCGTGCTCGACCACAACAAGTTTTTCTATGCTGCTCGCATTCGTAATCCCAATTAAGGAAGACCAACTGATTCCAAAATCCGTGGACTGCAGAACACCAGAATTGGAAGTACCAACGAAAACGGCTGAATCGAAAACTGCGAAAGTCCGTAGGTAATCTTTAGGTCCGGTCGTGTCGGTGGCCCAATGAATACCATTATCAGAAGTGGCATAAAGCCTCTGCGGATAACTGACGTTCGCAAGCAGAGTATTCTCGATGGAGACTAAATGATTTACCGTCTCAAAAAGTGGTAATCCAAAATTGTAGATTCCGGAGTTCGATGGAGACCAGGTGAGACCACCATCGGCCGAGCGAAATATCCCCTGCTTGGTCCCAGCCAAAATAATGCCGTTGATCGACACGACTGCCCCTACTGTTATGCCCGGCTTACCTGGGTAAGCCCATCGTAATGGGTCGTCCAACGTGTCACTATCGTTAATCCAGTCTCTCCCATTATTGGTTGATTGCAGATTTCCAAACCTAGTAACCGTAATTAGTCTTGATCCTTTTGCGGTGAGGGCCAGGATTGGGTTTCTGTTATGATATATTGGAAGTCCTTTGCTGATGTCTAACCAACTCGCAGCAGTGTCGCTCGAAACAAAGATTTTATCATTACCGGTGCCAACGTAAATTTCTGTGTCGCGCGTCAAGAGAACGACTTGATCTAGATCTTCAAGGCCAAGATTTGCTGCAGCCCAGCTTGCTCCCATATCGGAAGATTTCACCACACCCAATCCTTCTGTTGCTACAATTATGTTTATCCCGATATTGGCGAAGTCCTTGAAGATGGGTTTTCCCGTCAAACCAGCTGTGGTCTTAATCCAATGAGAACCGTTATCAATGGACCGAAATAAACCCTCACTATCAGTAGCCGCAAATAAAATTGCGTTGGCTTTCCAGATTCCATATACATTCGTGTCCGATAATCCGGTATTTGCGGGATTCCAGTGCAAACCTTCATCGGAGGAGCGATATACTCCAGAGCCTCGTACGCAGACAAGAACTTGTTGCCCAACTACAACGAACGAAGTTACCTGCCCTCCCGCAGGTCCGGTGTGAACCCACTGTGCATTGAGGGTAGTTGTACCCAAGAGGACGCACGATAGCAAAAAGAGAGAAACGATGAAGTTTTTCATGGTTCTACCAACTCAACGAAGTAATATAATCTTCACGATCTCGGACCGATACAATGCTACGGTACAATAAATAATCACCAGCACCCGCTGAAGTCACAAAGTGGAGCCTTATTGGCGTAGGATTGATGCGAGTACATAGCGTATCCATTCTTTTTCTTCGATCATCGCAACACCACCAATGACTTCGTCAGCGTTGCGCCGCCGGTTTCGAGCCTATAGAAATAGGTACCACTTGCAAGATCGCTTGCGTCGAGCGATACCGTTCGATCTCCGGGTGAGAGCACACCATTGACGAGCGTGCGTACGATCTCGCCGCGAGTATCATAGACGCTAAGTTTCGTCTGCCCTCCGGTTGTGCGGAATGCGATTCTTGTAACGCGCGTATTACCAGTCGCATTGATCGGGTTCGGAAAATTCTGGAGCAATTGTGTTTTTGCGATCACCGGCTCGTTACGAACTGCGGCGGTTTGAATGATCGGAATTGTTGGGTAAGCTTTAAGCAATGTATTTTTGATCTCCGAGTCACTTGTACTAAACCACTCTTGCAATACGGAAGCATAGATCGATCGAAAGTCGAACTGCATATCGAGATTGTCATCGACGGTCGCATTCGCGGGAAGCTTCGGAGCCGTCCCGTGCATTCCTGCAATAACTTTTGAACCGAAAATAAACATCGGCGCTGCCGCACCATGATCGGTGCCACCACTGGAGTTAGACTTGATGCGGCGGCCAAACTCGGAGAACGTCATTCCCAGCACACGATCTTCGAGTGCGTTTAACTTCAACTCGTCTTGAAACGCGCTCACTGCGACAGATACTTTCGTCAGCAATGCATCCTGATTCCGACGCTGATCGGCGTGGCTATCAAAGCCACCGAGATTCACAACGTAGAGCTTTGTCTTGAGTCCACCGGCGATAAGTGATGCCACAATACGAAGCTGATCAGCGAGTGTATTTGCATTTGCCGTCGGCCACTGCGCAGATTTCGTAGTGCCTTTGCCGGCAGCCGCTTTCACGGGTGTTGCAAACTTTTGCAACTGCACACCGATCGAACGAACATACGCGAGTTCATGACCACCTCGCGTGTTCGGAGTGGTCGGATTTGATTCGTTGATGATGTCGTAGTATGCCGCAGGATTCGAGAATGCCATTCCAAGATTCGCATTTGCACCTTCGAAGCCAAGCGAAACCGCTGAGCCGATCTGAATACCGACAGGGTCCGGCATCTGCGAATTCGGATATCCGTTCGGATAACCCGGATATTCTTGCTCGAGATATCTGCCGATCCATCCGGTCGATAGCGACTGATTGGAGTCCGAGCCGGTCAGCCAAATATCAGTCGAGCGAAAGTGTGAAAAATTTGGCGTTGGATAGCCGACATTCTGAATGATCGCAAGCTTTCCATCTTTATACAGATTTTGCATTCCCAAAAAGCCAGGATGCAAACCGATCAGACTCTCGATCTGTAGCGTGTCCTTCGCAGCAATCGCAATGTTAGCGCGCGCAGCCATGATCGCATCATACTGATCGAGCGGAATGACGGTCTGAAGTCCATCATTGCCACCGATGAGTTGTATCAGCACAAGTACACGATCCGTCGGAACGCTCTCGTTAATGAGCGAATGCAGAAACGGATTGCTTGCGAATGCCTTCACACCATATCCGCCGACGAGGAATGGCAGCAATGTCGCTGGGGCCGCTTTCAGAAAATCTCTTCTTTTCATGGTCGTATTCTTTACACTTTTTTTCTCTTACTTCGATCGGGCCGGATTTACATCAACTGATATTCCGCAAGTTCAAGCATATAGAGCACGAGCGGCGTGAGTTTATCGGTCACCGTTTTTTTCTTCACGGCGTCCGATGGGTTGTTGACGTGATCATTCCACTCGTTGGCCCATTCGTAGTTCGGAAGTCCGGGTAAGAGTGTGTCATGCAAAGTCTTCATTTGGATAGTCGTGAGTGGGTTTGCGTAGAACAGCCGTGCCCAATCTGCAATCAATGTGTCAGGATTCGATGGGTCCGAACTCACGGCTGCAAGTGTCGTTAGGTCGAGCGTCGTGTGGTAGCCGACTTGTACAGCGATCGCATATTTATTTGTTGCAATATCATCGACGAATTTGATTCGTGAATCAAGCGTGTCCGCATTCAGCCAGATCTCATGGTATTCGGGTGCTTGATAATATGCCGGCCAACCTGCAACGTTCGGCGGCTCCAACAATTTCATTTGCAAACTTCCACCAGTTAGTCGTAATCCGATCCATCCAAAATACTGCGTGATCAGCCCCTCATCAAGCGGCATCTCAACTCCCAGTGTGCGAATCGAACCAATGATATAATCCATCGGAGTCTTGATCACGCATCCTGCATAGGCAACATCATAAAAATGTGCGCTCTTGAGAAGTAATGAAAGCACCGGTTTGACTTCGAAGCTATTTGCTTTCAAGCAATCCGCGAGTGGCCCAATTACATTCGCCTCGATCGTATCATCGATCACGTAATCCACGAACCAGCGATAAATCTTTCGTGCGATATACCTTGCGTTCGCATCTTGATTGAAGATCATCGTGAGCATATCATCCAGTTCGCGCTCTGCTCCAGATTCGTCGCTCGATCCTTTGATGACGGTATTGCCGTAGCGCGCAGAGAATTGTTTATCCTTCGTGTCGTGATCCGCTGCACTGAACGCTTTTGCTAAGGTCTTTGGATCATCACGCCAACCGGTGAGCACATGTGCTGCTGCTTTGACGTCGGCTTCAGTGTACGTTGTATAGTCACCTGTTGATACCTCCGCTCCTTTGCCGATCGTGAACAGTTCTTGCAACTCGCGTCCATAATTCTCATTTGGAGCAGAGCTCACGTTCTGATTTCCGCTGAGATACCGAAGCATTGCGGGATCCAGCGTAACCTCCTTAACAAGTGTCTTGAAGTTACCTAGTGCATTCGCACGCAAGAGCACCAATTGTTGGTAAGAGTATCGCGCATCTCCGACGGCCCCGGCTCCGCATGCAAAATGATTGTGCCAGAAGAGCGTCATTTTCTCGCGTATCGAGATCGGCTGCGCAAGCATCAGGCCCAACCACCACGCTGCCAGTGACTCGGTTCGATTAAAATCATTCGTCAGATCATAATCAAGATGCACCCACGTCTGACCTTGTGTTACGCCACCGATATCATAGTGATACCAGACGAGAGGGGCGCTCGTTTCGGGCGGTTGATCTGCAAGTAATAAATCCACCGCTTGGGACATCGTCATTTGCTGAACCGCGGCAATATCCTTCGGGGTCGCACCGAACATGCATCTGCGCAATACATGGGCGGCCTGCGCAAATCCCCAAGCTCCCGTATAGGGATTCAGGGCAGTTGATAAAACACTGGTCGCTTTACTCATAAGCTTCTCTGCATAGAAATTCGTACTACGTAATGGATCGGTGCTTCCATTGGGGCTATTCTCAACGAGATCATCTCACCTCACCCTGCTCACGCTATCTTCGAATCTGGGGTAAATATTGTCAATGTGTACTATCCAACCAAATTGAGGGAAGAGAATTCGCTCCGGAATTACTGATTAAACTACGTAGAACAAACTCGCCGACCAAAGCGAATAGTTATTTATGTGTTGGAATGCAGAAGGAGTTACTTACTCGCGACCAGCGCTCTTGCGATTGCGGGTTCGAAATCCAATAAGAATTTCGAGAGCCGCGTGCTGCTTGGAATGCGAAGCTTCTTTCGAATGCTCAAACTGTGCGTTTCGACGGTACGAACAGAAGTAAAAAGAACATTCGCAATATCGATGGAGCCTAGGCCGAGCCTGAGGAGGACGCATATTCTTTTTTCAGTCGCTGTGAGCGCCGGGTATCGCTCAACGAGTGCTACAATAAAATCACGATGCAACGATTCTGCACGCTCTTCCAGATTTTCATATTCTTTATCCTTGAATCGAATCGATTCGATGAGTTGCACTACCGCACCAATCGTCTGCGCAGAATACTGCGGATTCGTTGACTTCATGAGCGCAAGTTGGTCTGTTAGCGTCGCAAGGAATGATCCCTTTTTTGCAAGATGGACCGCGAGGAGTTTTGTCTCGCGAGCTCGTGCATCAAGTTCCATTGCAAGTTTGTCCATTGCGAGCTTTTCGAGTTCGCGCTCTTTTGCGAGCCGATCAAGCTCTTGTTCGGTTTGAAGACTGACGAGTGCGTTGCGCTGCTCCGAGTTCAGTCGTTCGATCTCGTAGGCATGGACTTTCTTGAACCAACGAAGTGTATCCGGCAAGAGTTGAAGTTCTTCAGCGGCACGTGCGATTTCCTGCGCGACCTCGTGTTGCAACTCTAAGCCCTTCTCCTTCGTGACCTTATGCAACCGCAACAGTTTTGTATACACTGCGCGAGAATGTTGCCGCGCATTTTCGATCAATAACTTTTGAAAATAGAAAAAGAGATACGGCCCACCCTTGTCTTTGTCTTTCCAGAGTTCGAGACCTTTTTCGACGAAGGCGCTGGCTTTCGTGAGCGATCCGTGAAGGCGCTCATAGCGGGTGAGCGTGACAAGTGCTCGACTCGCCAACTCCCACATTCCGAGCGTATGCGCAGTTTCAAAAGATCGCATTGCGAGTCGCTTGCCAAGCGCGACTTGACCGGTATTGAGATATAGCTGCGCAAGATTTCTTTCGTTGATCGCGATACCACGTTTGTCATGAAGTTGTCGCGAGAGTTTCAGTCCTTGCTGAGAATATTCTAATGCCATCACATTATTCCCGAGCAATCCGTGCACATACCCAAGATTATTCACCGCGTTCGCGAGGCGCGTCCGATCGTTGAGGCTGCGATAGATCACCAGTTCCTCTTCGAGGAATGAAGCAGCTTTGTGGTGTTCGCGAATAACGATATACGCAAACCCGAGTGAGTCATAGATTGCACCAAGCTGTATGCGTTGGTTCGTTTCCATTTCGGTCGTTGATGGAATGCGACCAAGTACACGATCTTCCCACGTGCGTGGAATAAAGAATTTATCTTTGGAAGCTGCCGAGAGTGTTTCGATCGTGCTATGTATTCGGCCATGGAGAATTTGATGCAAGTGCACCAACGTATTCTTCTCATTACCGGTCGTTAGTTTTGCGGAGGCCAGACCGTGCTGCATCTCAAGTTCTGCATCGATGTCCCCGAGCGATTCGTATAGTTTCGCTGCAAGTTTGAAATGTTCGGAAGCACGCGGTCGATCACCTTGAATGAGATAACACTTGCCCGCCATTCCTAAACTTGCGGCGACAAGTTCTTTTGCCCGAATCGCTTTGGACTCGCGGAGTGACTGAAGCGAAAGCGCAACCGCACGTTCGATATCGGTTCGCGATAGTATCTCACTCTCTCGGAGCGACGCAAATATTTTCTTGTGTGGATCGCGTTCACGTTTCGATCCGTCTCGCACATCCGTCTTCTTTCGCTTCATCGCTTTTTACTATTTCGCCGACACAACAATTTCGCAACAAGATATCAGAATACAAAGATACAATTCCAGAGGTGAAGCACCACTCGGGAATCTATCGTTTCGCTATAATGTAGCTCCATCGTATTCTGCTTCGTGTGCGCTACACTCTCTTCAGTCACGATTATGAATCGGAGAACATTCCTCCAACATGCAACCGGACTCGGAACGCTAGAACTTCCAAGTACATCCGAAGTTGCACAGACCGCTCAAGTAGGTAACACGTTTGCGACTCCTCAAAGCGTACGCCGTATGATTGCGACGCGACGAGGCATTAGCCAAGGTTCGGGTGGTGCAGAGATACTATCCACAACGCTCAAACCTTGGGCACCCACACCCGCCGAATGGGATATCCCCGCGATCCATCACCTCTTCCGTCGAGCAGGATTCAGTGCAACGATGGCGGAGATACTCGATGCGAAGTCGAAAACACCCGTTGCGGTTGTCGATGCGCTGCTTGATAATACGCTTTTGGGATCGAGTAAGATGCCTCCTTTACCCGGCTATGCCGGCGATTGGCTCCATGTGCCTCCATACTTGGGCAACGATCCGATCAAGATCCAAAACCAGCAAAGTCTTTACGAAACATGGAATCTCGATCTTCGACGTTGGTGGACTGTGACAATGACGGCCGATTCGACGAAAAACTACTATGCACCGCTTCGTGAGCGTATGCTACTTTTTTGGTCGAATCACTTCGTAGTGGAATCGCAAAAGGTGGAGTATCCACAGGCGATGTATGCCTATATGGATTATCTGCGCAAGAACGCTTGGGGAAACTTCAAGCAGATGGTGAAAGATATTACAATCTCACCGGCGATGCTGATCTACCTCGATGGCACACTCAGCGTTGCAAACGCTCCGAATGAAAATTATGGACGTGAGTTGCAAGAGCTCTTCACGATGGGTC
>JBDTCS010000217.1:0-6460 GCA_039923455.1 Kapaibacterium sp. (SeqCode)
ATCCACCAATTGGAACAGCAACAGGTTGTACGCGAGGCGCTGGGTGCCGAAGAGTTCAAACGATGACTTCAAGTCTCCCCACCGAGTAGGTGTTATTTTAGCGTGCAATTCTTGTGTTCGTCTTGCAATCTTGGGGCCGAACCAGTTGCGTTCGGGATTCTCATCATCTTCTATTTCATCTCTAAGAATGATATCTTCGAATCTTTATCGGGGGACGGTCACTGTCCTCTTCTCGGTTGTCTGTCTCATTTCGGTTCTCACAAATACCAGTCGAGCCCAATACCTCGGATGGGATTATCAGGAACAAGCGCGTACGCACAATACAGACATTCAGCACATTGTGCTGAATATTTCTTTTGATCAATCGGCAAAGAAGTTGATCGGTAAAGTGATGACGACATTGGCGATGCTTCCCGGAAGAGATTCGAATGGGGATATCGTTTTTGATGCGATCGGATTGACAATCGAGAAGGTTTGGCTTGAAGGACCAGGTGGCAAAAAGACCTCGCTAAAATTTGACACCTCCGAGTCACAGAAGCTGCACATCACACTCGGTAAGCCGCAACCTTCCGGTAAATCATTTACAATCGGTATACAGTACACGACGCTGAATCCGAAGAAGGGTATTTATTTCATGGGCCCCGATAGCGTCTATACCGATCGACCCGCGCAGATCTGGACGCAAGGCGAAGGCGAGGATAATCGTCACTGGTTTCCAACCTACGATTATCCAAATGATAAGACGACCACCGAAATGTTTGTGACCGTGCGCAAAGATCAATCCGCGCTCTCGAACGGCAAACTCGTCGGCAAGGCATCGAACAAAGATGGCACAGTAACGTGGCATTGGGTGATGTCGCATCCGCACTCTACTTATCTCGTGATGCTCGGCATCGGCGATTATAAAGTTGTCGAAGAGACCTGGCGGGGCAAGCCGGTGCAATATTGGGTCTATCCAGGTTGGGAAAGTGAGGCGAAGCGAATCTTCGGGCTTACTCCCGATATGCTTGAATTTTTTTCCAACAAAACTGGTATCGAATACCCGTGGGAAAAATATGCACAGATCGCTATAGCCGATTTTCAGTACGGCGGAATGGAGAACACGACCGCGACTACGCTCAATGATTACGTGCTCTTCGATAAAAAGACGGGGGTGCACTTCTCCAGCGAAGGCTTGATTGCGCATGAGCTTGCACATCAATGGTTTGGCGATTTTGTCACATGCAGAAGTTGGATCAACATGTGGCTCAATGAGTCATTCGCCACATACTTTGAAGCGCTATACCGCGAACACCACGATGGTAAAGACGAATTCGATGAAGAGCTTCAAGGCAATCAGAATGCTGCACTCAGTGCCGAAGCAAGCCTGGGAAAGAAACCGATCGTAGCGGCAAACAACTATACGGCGAATCATTATCCTCGCGGTTCAACAGTGCTGAACATGTTGCGTCATATTCTTGGTGATGAAGGCTACTGGGCATCAATCCACCATTACCTCGACGTGCATCACTATAATAATGTTGAGACGAATGATCTCAAGATAGCGGTCGAAGAAGCGACGGGTCAGAACCTTCAGTGGTTCTTCGATGAATATGTCTTCAAGGATGGACATCCGATCTTCGATGTGCGTTACGAGTATGAGCCTTCGAATAAGCTTGTTCGATTGCACGTCGCGCAAACACAAGAGCGCGACTCGCTCACAGGCACCTTCAAAATGCCTGTCGATATCGAACTCGTCTACCCGAATGGTGTAAAACATCTGGAAACGATCCGTCTGAACGATTCGGCGCAGTCGTTCGCAATTGTCTCGCCGGAGCAACCTTCCATGGTGATCTTCGACAAGGGCAATACAATACTGAAGGAGTTGCACTTCGAGAAAGATCTCGATGAATGGATCTATCAACTTGCGCATGGTGAGTTTGCGATCGAACGCTCGCAAGCTGCTCAGGAACTTGGTAACGCGCGGTATCACGGAAAGACGCAAGTGATTGCGGCACTGAAGCAGTCGATCAACACCGATAAATTTTGGGCTACAAGAATTTATGCGTTGACTTCGCTTGCACGAACTTCAGACTCGCTGAAGGGGATGGAATCGATGATGACAGAACTCGCGCTCCACGATCCGAAAGTAGATGTTCGTGCTGCAGCGATTGATCTCTTGCCTCGAATGTCCGATCATGCGATGGCGAGTGAGCTCGCCAAGCAAGCACTGAATCTTGATTCGAGCTATCGCAATCGGGCCTCAGCAATGCGTGTAATCTACCGCACAGATCCCGCGCTGGGGTTTTCAATTGCGAAGAAGCTCGTAAAGGAGAAGTCGCCAAGAGATCACGTTCGGCAAGTTGCTGTGGACGTGATAACCGAAACGAAAACAGAAGAAGCGCTTGATCTTTTGATCGAGCTCATTGGCGAGCGCAACATTCCGAAGTGGACACGTTGGGCGACCATTGGTGGAATTTCACAAATGGTGTCGGTCGATTCTACGAAGGTGTATCGAGTGCTTTGGGCGCTTACGGACAATGGGGACAATGCGATCAGCGGCACGGCGCTCAACAAGCTAGCCGACATTGGTGATGCTTCGGTGCTTGCAAAGTTGAGAGAGAAATCTCTCGCTCGGCCGGATATGAAGGTCACGTATGATGCACTCCTGAAGCGCATGGAGAAGCGACTCGGGAAATAAGTGCTTGGCGGAGTAAGCAACTCGTAGTTAATTGTTAGTCAAGAGAGTCCTGAAATTCAGGACTCTTTTTTTCTTACATCGTATCGCTCAAGTTTGAACGTCTCGCCGAGATACAGTCTCCGAATCTCGGTGTCGTCGGCAAGCTCTTGTGCTGTGCCGGATTTATAGATAGTCCCGTCGATGAGAATATATGCTCTGTCCGTAATCGAGAGCGTCTCATGGACATTGTGATCCGTTATTAGTATTCCAATGCCGCTATCTTTTAGACGGATCACCGTTTGCATGATCTCTTCCACGGTGATCGGATCGATTCCCGCAAATGGTTCATCGAGCAGAATGTATCTCGGGTTTGTAGCGAGCGATCTCGCAATCTCGCATCTCCGGCGTTCACCACCGGAAAGCATATAGCCTACCGATTTGCGAATGTGCGTGATGTTGAACTCCTCCAATAAATAGTCGGCTTTTTCTTTTCGTTCGGCTCTCGAGTACGGCATGAGTTCAAGCACCGCCAATAGATTTTCTTCAACGGTCATTTTACGAAAAACCGAAGCTTCCTGCGGCAGGTATCCAATTCCGCGACGTGCGCGCTCGTACATCGGTAGAGGTGTGATATCCTCATCGTTGAGGAGTACGCGACCTTTGTTCGGCTTTATGAGCCCCGTTATCATATAGAACGTTGTAGTTTTCCCTGCACCGTTCGGGCCAAGAAGTCCTACAATCTCACCCGGCGATACGGAGACACTCGAATCTTTGACTACGGCACGTTTGCCGTAGATTTTCTGCAAATGCTCAGAATACAATTTTTCCATTTACGGATTCGAAAGTTCTACTTTGGGATTCACGTACTTTTTTCTACGGCGCTCAGCCTACTAACGTTTCGTCTTTTTCGGCTTTGATTTTGGAACGGTCGGCTTCGGGACCTCGGTAGCGGTTCCGTCCGGTTTTAATATAGAACCCGGCACAACAAATTGCTCACGTCTGGGCCGCAAACTCATGTTCCGTTCATAGCTGGCAAGTCTAAAAGCTGAAGCACGTCCGCTCACGAAACGCTCCGGCCAAAATTCTCCCTCGGTTCCTGAAATAATCACGACACGATTCACCGTCTTATTCTTGAAGTCGATACGGATCGAATCGCCGCTTGATCGATTCATTCCGTCGGGCTTACCGTCTTGCACGAGAAAGTAGATCGAGAGCGCGTTCGATACCGCAAGCACCGAACGAATCGTATCATGATCTATCCGAAGTTCTGTGCGCTCACCTTGGAGCTGTTGAATGCGTCCGCTGTTGGGCAACTCCTCGAGTGGACTCGTGGTGAAGGACCTGCCGATTGCATTCATCTGTCGTATCTTCTTTTTGGTAAAAAGTATCGCGATACTATCACCAACGATCTCGGTGGAATCATACCATAAATACTGTCGAGGCGCATTCGAGAGTGTCATGTAGCCGGCATTGTCGTCATAATAGAGCTTACCGCCAATGGCTGACATGCCTTGCCGATACAGCGAAACGCTATCGATCGCGATAAATCGAGCACTGTCGCCCTGGTACGCCTCCATAAATTTGGATCGAACAAAAAGTGTGTCGAGCGATTTGCTCGATCGGCCAAAAGAGTCTTTGCTCTCACTTGAATCTATGAGCAACAGAAGTGGATGCTTCGGAACGACGAGATGTCCAAGTTTCGAGTTGCGCGCGAGCGTGTCGCCGAAGATCGTTGTGTTATCTTTTCGGTTATGCACCATTACATGACCACGCATGAACGAAATGCCTTGAAGTTTTGAGTCGTAGAGCCAATCCGCTTGAGTCAGAATCGAATCTGTCCTCAGATCGACGTGTCCATTCGCGGTCGTCTCCTCAAGCGCCTTTGAATGTGTGAGCTCATCGGCGTGCATCGTGCCGGTTTCATTTGTTAGCGACACGTTGCCTCGCGCCCAACTCGTTTCCGTGGCGCGATAATAGGTTAGGTCGTTCGAAAACATCTGAGTGAATCCCTGAACAACTTTTACGTGATCGTGGAAGACTGCGATCTGGCTGTTCGCATCGTAGTCGCCTTTGCCTGCTGTGAGTGTGACGTCGCGATCCATGAGTGATACGCCACCTTCAGCGTGTCCGACGCGCGTGTTGCCCTCGTAGGTCACTGTAGGTGCCATTAGCGAAAGCGTGTCCTGCCGAATGACCACATGTCCCGTTAGTTCGACACGGTTTTGATCGATATAACGCTTAGCGTTGTCGGCGGTGCCGGAAAGCGATCCTTGCGAGAACTGCACGTGCCCGATCATTTGTTGAATCTTTGCGCCGTTAAGCTCGCTATATAGCAAGCTATCGGCGGTTATGGTGATCGGTACTGCGCTCGGCGCATTCTGAGCCTTCGCATTCCAGGCGACACACAGGCTGAAGCAGGTCAGCAAACCAACACCAACCCGTTTGAAAATGTAGTGGACCAAGAATCGAATTAGTTTTTGGCTTCCGTTCGCATAATTACTGTCGGATTACTAAACTGAAAGAACGTGGCTATCAATCCTAATAAACTTACCGTAAAATCACAGCAAGCCCTCCAAGCGGCCGCCGAGATCGCGAGCAGCTATGGCAATTCGCAGGTCGAGCCGGAGCATTTGCTCGCGGCCTTAGTACAGGATGCCGAAGGAGTTGTGGTCGCATTGCTCCGAAAGCTCGGAGTCAATATTGATCAACTGCGGATTCGCGTGACGACGCTATTAGAAAAATTGCCCAAAGTGACGGGTGTTGCTGCAGCCAATCAGTTTGCCTCGAACACCCTGAACAAGGTATTTGATGCTGCAAGGCTTGAGGCGGAGACCTTGAAAGATGAATTTATTTCTACAGAGCATCTCGTCCTTGCCATTCTGGCCGATAATTCTCCGATCGCAAAGCTCTTGAAAGAGCAGGGCGTGACGAAGCAAGCTTTGCTTACGGCGCTCAAATCGGTTCGCGGCAATCAACGTGTCACCGACCCGAATGCTGAGGACCGTTATCAATCGCTCGAAAAATATGGACGTGACCTCACCGAGCTTGCGGCGAAAGGGAAACTCGATCCGGTTATCGGCCGCGAGGAAGAGGTGCGACGTGTTATGCAAGTCCTGGCTCGACGAACGAAGAATAATCCCGTGCTGATCGGTGAGCCAGGTGTGGGCAAGACGGCGATCGTTGAGGGAATTGCGAATCGGATCGTTTCACAGGATGTACCGGAAAGCTTGAAATCAAAGCGAATTATTGCCCTCGATATGGGGACGCTTGTCGCGGGCACAAGCTTCCGCGGTCAGTTCGAGGAAAGACTGAAGGCGATCGTGAAGGAAGTCGCGGAATCGAATGGCGAGATCATTCTCTTCATCGATGAATTACACACGCTGATCGGCGCCGGTGCAACGCAGGGGGCAATGGACGCCGCGAATATTCTAAAGCCGGCTCTTGCACGAGGTGAACTTCGCACGATCGGTGCCACCACGCTCGATGAATACCGAAAGCACATCGAAAAAGATGCGGCGCTGGAGCGTAGGTTTCAGCCTGTTCTTGTTGGTGAACCTTCAGTTGAGGACACGATTTCTATTCTGCGTGGGCTCAAGGAGAAATATGAAGTGCATCATGGTGTCCGCATCAAAGATGCTGCACTCGTTGCCGCAGCGCAACTTTCGAGCCGTTATATCTCCGATAGATTCCTTCCGGACAAAGCGATTGACTTAGTCGATGAGGCCGCGAGCAAACTTCGAATCGATATCGACTCGATGCCCGCCGAGCTCGATCAGCTTGAGCGCAAGATCCGACAATTAG
>JBDTCS010000218.1:0-7440 GCA_039923455.1 Kapaibacterium sp. (SeqCode)
GTAACGCTTGGTGATCTGGATCGCACGAGCACCGTCGCGGATATCGGCACAGGTACCGGACATCTCGCTATCGCTCTTGCACCATACATACGTTTGCTCTATGCTGTCGATACGGCAAGCCAAATGCTCGAGCAACTTCGCCGCAATTCCACAGCGCTTGGTTTATCGAATATTCACACGATCGAAGCTCCCGGCGAGAAGACAGGTCTTCGCGAATCGAGTCTTGATCTCATAGTGCTCTCGCAAGTATTTCATTGGATGGATCGGCCGGTCGCGGTGCAGGAGATGCATCGGATTCTAAAACCGGGTCAACCAATGATCGTGATGTGGAACAGAATCGTAAACGCTGAGGATGAGTACTTTAAGCGATTGCAAGATCTGATCATTCAATTCAATCCTCGCTACCCGGGCGGGATAGATATTATCAGCAAAGATTTTTCAGAAGTGATCGAGCACTCCAATCTCTTCACTGCTCCCGAGCTCTACACGTTTCCTTTTTCAAAAGAGTATAACGCTGAGGCCTACGTTGGCTACCTACTTTCAAAGTCGTATATCGGAGTTGGTATTCCGAACAGCATTCGTTCGGAGTTCATGGAGCAAGCGTTTGATCTACTGCATAGCTCGTTTCGAGGTGGCCGCATAACCGAGCATTATGAGACCGTCTTGCTCGTCGCTCGCAAACAATCTTAGCAAGATCGGCTAAAACTGTATGTATTGCTCCATTTCTGAGCGAATGGGAAACATTTGACGAATCTGGTCGTTGCTCCTGACGTGACTACCATTACACATCGGATGATCGCCATCTTCACGTGCCTCGCACTCGTCTTTTCGAGTGTCGGGGTTACGGTCGTTTCTGTTGCATGTGCCAAGCCACAAGCACGCCAAACGGTAATATGTCCGATGTGCAAAAAGTCAGCACCACCTCTTCAGCAGAAAAATACTCCTGCATGCTGCAAACAAATTTCCAAGCATCTCTCGCTTCACGCGGAGTTTGAACGCACACAGCAAACACATGTTGCTCCTGCCGTACACGTAGCGCTCTTCGCTGCGATCACTGCACTCGAACTTTCCGGTTTTGATTCTGATCTTAGATTTGATGTCGCTTCATCTTATCGATCAGATACCTTTAACGCAAGCTCCTCTCAGGAGCAGTGCGCCCTCGTCTCAAACTTCCGCATTTAGTATTCCATCACGAGTATCGTAAACAAATCCGATCGACTTCCATAGTGAAGTCGGTACGTGTATTTTGTTTGCGCAGTTTGATAGCTGTTCTCCTTCGGAGAATTTCATTCACACGATTCACTCTTTTTGGTTTCGAATGCAATGAGCGTAGAAATAATTTATTCCATAAGGCGACACACCGGCATCCTATTGATGGTTACGCTAGGCTGTGCAGTGCTCTTCAGCCGAACGGCATCCGGACAAGATCCGATGATGCGTCGACCAACCACAGCGCGCAAGGGTGTGAGCTTGAAGGAGCTGTTAGCATCCACAGAGAATCATCCAGAACTCCGCGCTGCGAATGCGTCCACGGAGGCAGCAAGGTCGCGCGTTTCCATGCAGAGTTCGCTGATGGACCCGATGATCATCCTCGGCGTGAATAATCTCCCGACGAACAGCTTCCGATTCGATGCGGAGATGATGACGAGCAAGTCGATCGGTCTGAGTCAAACCTTTCCTTTCCCTGGCAAGCTGAGCAAAGCGCATGATGCGGCGATGAAGGAGATTGACGTATCTATTTATGCAGCCGCAGAAAAACGAAATGCGTTACGACGTGATGTGAAGAAGAGCTATTACGAGCTATTCCATTTATCAAAATCGATTGCGACTTATGACTATCACCTCGAGCAGATCGAAAAGCTGCTTGCCCTCGCGCACGCACGACTTTCGAGTGGAATAGGGACGGCACAGGAGATTCTCCAACTCGAGATGGATCGAACACAAGCACAAATGAAAATCTTGGAGGATGAATCGACACGCACGGAGCTTATAGGAGAGCTCTCGAAGTCAAGCGGCTATCTTCCGGACGTTATCTCGTGGCCTGATTCGCTGTTATTAGATCCCGTTCGGTTTAGCGTTGATCAACTCGATTCGATCGCACAAAAGCAAAGCCCCTTACTTGCTCGGCTCAGTTCGCAAGTCGAGCAGGATCAACTCTCGGGCGAGCGAGCGCACCTCGATCGCTATCCCGATTTTGATATCATGCTGATGTATATGCAACGCGACGCACTTGCACCTCCGGCGGGATCCACGGAGTCGATGGTGCAATCAAATATGTTTTCTGCGGAGCTTCGGTTCAATCTGCCGCTTGGTTATGGTGGTAAACTCGCCGATCGTGAGGCCGAAGCGGCCGCGATGTCAGGTATGCATCAAAGTGATCGCGAAGCTATGCATCTTGAAATTCGGAGCATGCTCCAATCGCGATTCACACAGCTCGAGGTATTGCGCAAACAATATGCGTTGCTTGTAGGGGAAATGCTGCCTCGCGCGATCGAGAGTTCGGTACTCGATAGAACAAATTATGCACTTGGAAAGTCCGACCTCACCGGCACGCTATCGCGCTTGACGGAATTGGTCCATCAAGACCATGATCGATATCGCATCGAGGCGGACTATCACAAACTGCTTGCCGAGATCGAGTACCTCGTCGGTACGGATCTTTTTGAATAAGTGATGCAATATAATTTTAGCAATACAAGGTTCAATTATGTCTGAGAACACTTCAAACAAAAAATACACCGCCGTCTGGATAGTGGTCGCGATGATTGCGATCGGACTCGTCGTCTTCGGCTATTTTTTCCTGATCAAGGAACATTCCAAGTCGGCCGGCACGACTACGGAGGCAATTTACACATGCCCGATGCATCCACAGGTGCAATCCGAGACGTCCGGCAACTGTCCTATATGTGGGATGACGCTGGTGCTCAAAAAAACGACGAGCACCACGAGTGCCGATACAACGCCCGGTGTACGCTTGACAGAACGATCCGCCTCACTCGCGAATGTCACGACTGCGGTGGCAGGCGAACGCGCCTTTGTGCGGGATATCATTGCACCAGGTACATTGCAGATTCCGGAATCCGCAGAGCAAACAATTTCTGCCCGAATACGCGGACGTATCGAGAAGCTATACGTGAACAAGAGTGGCAGCGTTATCACCGAAGGAGCCCGGCTGTATGATATTTATAGTGCTGACTTGCTCAATTCGGAAAAGGAATACTTGATCTTGAAAGCTTCGGCCTCACACGCAGGAGCAATGCAAAACACTTTGCACGCGCACATCGCCGACGAGACAGACCTTATTCAATCTGCTCGAAACAAACTTTCTACCTACGGTCTTACGGAGGAACAACTGGACAAGCTCGATGAACGCGGCATTGAGCACGACATTGTTACAATACTTGCACCGCGCTCAGGGATCGTATTGCAGAAATCGGTGAATGAGGGTGCGTACGTTGAGGAAGGCACAACACTTTTTGCGGTCGCCGATCTAACAAAGATGTGGGCTAATCTTGCGGTCAGCGAAAACGACATGCGGTTTGTTTCGGTCGGTATGCCGGTTGCAATTAGTGCGACTGCGTACCCGAACGAACGGTTCGCAGGGCGCGTGCTTTACGTCTCGCCTGCACTGGATCCTGCTTCGCATACGATCAAGGTTCGCATCGAGTTGGATAATGCTAGCTTCAAACTTAAGGACCAGATGTACGTCTCTGGTGCAATCAGTCTTGGCACCACACGAAGCGTTTCCATTCCTGCGAGCGCGGTCATTCAAACCGGCAAAGCGAATGTCGTGTGGGTCAAGAATCCAGCAAACGGTGCCTTCAACAGTCGCGAAGTCACGCTTGGCATGCGATCGCCTGACGATTTTTTTCAGGTGCTCGGTGGGCTTAACGCAGGTGAGGAGATCGCAATCTCCGGTACCTATCTGCTCGACTCCGAACATCAATTCACGCACGGTACAAGTTCTTCCGACGCAGCTTCGATGCCCGGTATGGATATGTCTCGATAAGATTGCGTTGCCAAAAACACTACTATCATGATCGAACGCATAGTTGATTGGAGCGCACATAACAAAGTGATCGTAGGATTCATATTCCTCGCGGTCGCAGCCGCAGGTGTGTGGGCCGTGATGACAACACCGCTCGACGCGATCCCCGATCTGTCAGAGAATCAAGTCATCGTGTTCACGGAGTACATGGGCCGTTCGCCGCAGATCGTGGAGGATCAGATCACCTTCCCACTTGTCTCTGCATTGCAAGGATTGCCGAAGGTCAAAGATGTTCGAGCGCAGTCCATGTTCGGCATGAGCTTTATCTACGTCATCTTTGATGAAGATGCAGAACTTTACTGGGCACGTACGCGCGTGCTCGAAAAACTTGCAACAGTGCAATCGACACTTCCGGCGGGTGCTAAGACCTCACTCGGCCCGGATGGTACAGGTGTGGGGCAAGTCTTTTGGTACACCGTCGAATCAACAGATAAAGCCCACGACCTCACCAGTATGCGCACGTTGCAAGATTGGTTCGTGAAGCCACAACTGCAATCGGTCGAGGGCGTTGCAGAAGTTGCGTCGATAGGCGGATATGTTCGGCTCTATCAAGTGAATGTCGATCCTGAAAAACTTCGTGCATATGGCGTCACGTTGGATGATGTACGCGCAAGTATTCAACGGTCGAACAATGAGGTCGGCGGAAAGATAGTTGAGATGAATCAGCGCGAGCACTTTGTCCGTGGGCTTGGATATCTGACGTCTGCGCATGACATCGAGTCGCTGACACTCGATGTTCGCTCGGGTGTGCGGCCCATCTATGTTCGCGATGTGGCGCAAGTAACGATCGATGCAGAGCTCCGACGCGGAGCACTCGAGAAGAATGGCACCGGTGAAGTTGCCGGCGGAATCGTTGTGATGCGAGCGGGTGAGAATGCAAAAGCGGTAATCGATCGGGTAAAAGCAAAGATCGCGCAGATCGCACCAGGCTTGCCAAAGAACGTTGAAATACTCACTTCCTACGATCGTTCGGAATTGATCGAGGCCTCCGTTCACAATCTTCGGAATACACTGTTGGAAGAGGCGGCAATCGTAACACTTGTCATTCTCATCTTCCTGTTTCATCTTCCGAGTGCGCTGCGCATAATTATTGAGATCCCGATCTCGGTGCTTATAGCATTTTTGATGATGCGTATCTTCGGCATGACCTCGAATATTATGTCACTCGGAGGGATCGCGATCGGCATCGGAGTCTTGGTGGATGCCTCGATCGTGATGCTCGAAAATGCGCATCGACATCTTGCCGAGGCACAAGAACAGCACGAAGCAACCGGCGCACCCTACGACTTTTCGAAAGTGATTATTCGGAGTGTGAAGCAAGTCGCTCGACCTATCTTCTTTTCGCTTTTGATCATCGTCGTCAGCTTTCTGCCTGTATTCATGTTGACGGGACAAGAGGGAAAACTCTTCCATCCACTTGCCTTTACCAAAACATTATCGCTACTCGGGAGTGCAATCGTCAGCATCACGCTCGTACCTGTCTTGATGCTCGTGTTGATGAAGGGAAAGTTTCGAGCCGAAGAAAAAAATCCGTTGTCGAGGTTCTTTCGAGCAATGTATCAACCGGTTATCACGTGGGCACTTCGCTTTCCTAAGACCGCGATTGGTCTCAATCTTTTAGCACTCGCCGTCGCCGTACCGATCGCACTCAGTATGGGAAGCGAGTTCATGCCGGCGCTTGATGAAGGCTCCATGCTATTCATGCCGACGATGCTTCCGAACATCTCACTCGCGGAAGCAACGCGCATCATGCAGGAGCAAGATGCGATCATCAAACAAGAACCGGAAGTCAGCTTGGTGCTGGGAAAGGTTGGCAAAGCAGAGTCTGCAATCGATCCTGCGCCGATCAGCATGATCGAAACGATCGTGACGCTGAAGCCGAAAGATCAATGGCGGCCAGGCTTTACGAAGCGCATGATCCAAGAGGAATTGAATAAGAAGTTACAGATACCCGGTGTCGCCATCGGTTGGACGCAACCGATCATCAATCGCATAAACATGCTTTCGACCGGAGTGCGGACGGACCTCGGTGTGAAATTTTTCGGTGCGAATCTTGATACGCTGGAATCGCTCGCGATTCGTGCAGAGCGTATTTTGAAGGATGTGCCCGGGGCACGGGATGTTGTAGCGGAGCGGACGCAAGGTGGCTCGTATCTCGATATTCATGTTGATCCGGAGAAAGCTGCGCGATATGGAATTACACCTGGTATGGTAAATGATATCGTCGCGTCGGCGATCGGAGGAGAGAACGTTGCAACCATGATCGAAGGACGAGCACGCTTTCCGATCAGCGTGCGATACATGCAAGATTTTCGCAACTCTGTAGCATCTATCGAACAACTACCGGTGCCGCTACCCACGCAATCCGTTGGAGTTGCGGATTTTGCCACGGGAAATTCGATAGCATCCATCGGTAGTTCGCCAAAGTCTGCTGGGGCAGGGCAAAGTGGAATGGACGGAATGTCTACAGGCGCTGCGAGCGCTCCATCGCAATCGCGTTCGGTTGTTTCGACCGAGGCATCCGCTTCCGTTTTTACTCCAGCGCTAACTTCTTCCGTTACCTTTATTCCGCTCGGATCAATAGCGACAGTTCAGATCGCTCAAGGTCCGCCGATGATCAGCAGCGAGAATACGCTGCTTCGTTCGATCGTGTTTCTAAACGTGAGAGATCGTGACATGGGGAGCTTTGTCAGCGAAGCCGAAAAAGTATTGCAAGCGAAACTTGTGATTCCAACCGGCTATACGGTTTCGTGGAGCGGACAATTCGAGAATCAGCAACACGCAAAGGATCGGTTGATGGTGCTGGTTCCGATGGTTTTTATTATCATCTTCGTTTTGCTTTTCTTTACACTCAAAGATGTCAAAGAAGCAGGCGTCGTGATGCTATCTGTCCCCTTTGCACTTATCGGTGGCGTGTTCTTAAACGCGATACTTGGATACAACTGGTCGGTCGCCGTTTGGGTTGGATTTATTGCGCTCTATGGTGTCGCCGTCGAAACAGGAGTCGTGATGGTTGTTTACTTGCACGAAGCACTCGATAGACGGTTGCATGCTGCCGCAGATGGTAAACGTGGGCCCATCACGATTCGCGACATCTATGATGCCACGGTCGAAGGCGCAGTGCTTAGGCTTCGACCAAAACTGATGACAGTCGCAACCGCGATGTTAGGATTAATACCAATTCTCTGGTCGAGCGGAGCCGGCGCAGATGTGATGCGACCCATCGCAGCTCCAATGATTGGTGGGATGGTGACGAGTACTGTACACGTCCTCGTCGTCACCCCCGTATTATTTTATCTGATGAAGAAACGGTCACTCGCGAAGGGCACGCTAAAAGCAAGCGCACTCTCCGGTTGGATGCGTCATGAGTAACCTATATAGGAGTTGGGTTT
>JBDTCS010000219.1:0-7677 GCA_039923455.1 Kapaibacterium sp. (SeqCode)
GCAACCGACGATTATCAATACTTGCACGGCATTGCTCCGATCTCCGGCATCGGCGCGATCTTCGCCCCATTCGCACGAGCTGACCCCAATCAAAGTTTTTTCCGACCGCTTGCGAACGCCACAATGGCAATCGACTTTTTGGTCTATGGCTGGAATGGTGGCGCACATCATATTACGAATCTCTTCTTTCATCTCGCCGTAACGCTGCTACTGTATTTCGCTTGCAGACGAATCTTCCTGCTCAAGCTTTGGGAGGCGTTGCTCGCAACATTTATTTTTGGTACGCTCGGTTCGCATGACCCGAATCTCTTGCTAATCACAGCCAGAGCCGATTTGCTCTCGACGTTCTTTGTTCTCGCCGCACTCATGTTCGAGCGAGAATCGCGTGAAGAAAAAGACGGGCAACTGCTCTGGCGAATTCTTGGTGTGCTCTCGTTTTTGCTCGGGCTTGCTTCGAAGGAAATAGCGGTGATGGTGATACCGCTAATCATCTTTCTGTTTGATCTGAAACCCGGTCAGTTCAATCGAAAGGGGATCATGAATGCAATTGAAAATATCGCACCGTATGTCGTGGTACTCGTACCGTTCTATCTCTATCGCACGAACTACACCGCGTCAATCTTTGCCAGCCAACCGATTCAATCCGAGGGTATGAGTTCACCATTCGCGTTTCTACGGAATGGAGCTTATGGTGCAGCATATTTGCTTTTTCCATTAGACCTCAAGACCGCTACGTCGATTCTAAATCACGCAAAGATGCCCGCGCTCGCGTTAGCAGGAGTGTTTGCCTGCGGACTTGTTTGGATTCTCACGCGCAAGAGTGTACGCTCAGAGTTAAAGCAGCTCTATGCTCCGCTTGTCTTTACATTCTTCACAGGCTTCATCGTCTTACAATCCTTCGAGCGCTGGCGACTCTATATGCCCTCTGTCGGGGCCGTTGTGCTAATTGTACTCGTGCTCAAAATTCTCTGGGGTGAACCGGCACATCGCAATACTGTGATGCGCTATGCATTGCTTTTGATGTTCGGAGCTTGGATGCTCTTTCAGTGGAATCACGCCTGGCGTGCCGAGCGAAATTTGCAAGCCAATAGCGCCTTGCTCGGACGATTGAAAAATAATCTAGGCGCCCTACTTTCTGAGCGGCCTCAGCGGCCGCTCTATGTTCAGTTCGTAACTGTACCGGCGAAGCTTGGGAGCTCAAGCGTGATGCAGCTTGGCGTGGAAGACCTTTTAAAGCAAGCTGAACTCGAACGCCTTGGTGGAGCAGATTACAAACTCGCAAGCATCGCGAACGAAAAGCTGGAAGCACAAGTCGCCGTCGAAATCTATGCGCTCGACGCGGCAAGAGGATATCAAGATGTGAAGATCGATGAGCTAACGCCGCGGTCGTTCATGGTAAGCGTGCCGAAAGGATCAGCGACGAATATTATTCCCTCGATGGGATTTACGGCTGGTGTTGCAAGACGCGATTGGGAATTGCGGCAAGGTGATACGCTGCGCCTACCCGGTGTGCGCGTGACGCTCGTCGAAGCCGAAGGACCGGTAGCCTCAAAACTTGCGGTTGATCTTACCGATAGTATGTTCACTCCGATGATCTTTGATGTAGATCGCTTTCGATTCGCGAATACGAAATAGCATTCGCGAATCGTTAGAACATTATCAGAGAATCGCTCAGGTGTACGAGTAAAATCCCTTACCGCTCTTCTTACCCAGCATACCCGCCGCAACCATCTTCTTCAATAGGGGAGAGGGACGATACTTGCTATCGCCGAGTCCATCATGTAATACATTCATGATTGCGAGGCAAACATCGAGTCCGATAAAATCTGCAAGTGCGAGCGGCCCCATTGGGTGTGCCATTCCGAGTTTCATCACGGTATCGATATCCTCCGGCTTCGCAACGCCTTCCATCACGCAGGTGATCGCCTCGTTTATCATCGGCATCAAAATCCGATTCGAGACAAAGCCAGGAAAATCATTTACCTCAACCGGTGTCTTACCAAGTTTTTCGGAGAGTGCCCGCACCTCGGCATAGACCTCGTCTGTCGTAGCAAGTCCGCGAATAATTTCGATGAGCTTCATCACGGGAACAGGATTAAAGAAATGCATTCCGATAACACGATCTGCGCGCTTCGTGGTTGCGGCGAGCTCCGTAATCGAAATAGAACTGGTGTTCGATGCGAGTATGACACCGGTTTTTGCATTCTCATCCAGCGTCGCGAAGATTTGCTTCTTGAGATCGAAGCGCTCAGTCGCGGCTTCGACGATAAAGTCAGCGGTCTTCGCAGCATCGGCAATCGAAGTAGAAGTTGTAATCCGTCCAAGCACAACTGCTGCATCCTGTTCCGTGATGGTGCCCTTCTTGACCTGACGTGCAAGATTCGACTTGATCGTCGAGAGTCCGCGTTCGAGTGCGGCATCATTGATATCAACCATCGTCACGCTGTAACCGCTCTGTGCGAACACATGCACGATTCCATTTCCCATTGTTCCGGCACCGATGACAGTCACGTTCTTGATATTTGCAATCGACATATCTTTATTTGGTTGACTTTACAAATTTGGTTTTGCTATGCAGGAGTGGAATGCGGATCATATCACCGAGCACTGCAAGCGCGCGCAAAGGCGTATAACTGATACGTGTATCCTGATCATGCGTCCACTCGACAGGAAACTCGGCGACGCTGTAGCCCATTCGGCGCGCAAGCCAAAGCACTTCACCGTCGAAGATGACAGAGGTAAGTTTCGTTTCGGAAAAAATATCATGCGCCGCAGCTTGCGTGAATAGCTTGAAACCGCACTGCGTATCCTGTATCTTCAATCCAAGATAGGTGCGCTGTATCAAACCGAAGAGCTTTGCAAACCGCTCACGAATGAACGACTGACTCTGTACGATCTCGGTTGCTTCGGTCGCACGTGAACCGATCGCGATCGAGATGCCTGTGCTGAGTAGCGCTTCGGCACGAGCAAGATCTTCGAGCGGCACTGCATAGTCAGCATCCATGAATAACACGCGTTCTCCACGCGCAGCGAGCATTCCAACCCGCACCGCTTCTCCCTTTCCACGATTCGGTGTGTATTCTATCACCGAGTGAGCGATATGCGAGGGAAGCCCAGAAAGAATCTGCTCAGCTGCGATTGCAGTGTCGTCTTTGCTACCATCACTCACCACAATAATCTCCGAAGGTGCACCTCGCTGAGATAAAAAGGCGATGGTATACTTCAGTGTTCGCGGCAAACGATTTGCTTCATTGTAGCAAGGGATGACGATCGAAAGCGCCGGAGTTGTTTCGAGCATTAGTGTTGTGCGTTGCTGAAATATGCGATCACACCTTTGATAGTGTCGCGGGATGTGTAGTGCGTTGCAAGTAATGACTCTAGCTCGGGAAAGCGTTTGCTAATCACGGTCCGGCTATCATCCGGCGAATCGCCCTGCGACGTGTAACGATCACGCGTCTCGACCAAAAATAATTTTGGCGGATTGGAAGTGAGCGAATGCACCAACTCTGCTCGTTCTTCGGGCGCGGTATAGGTCGGCTTAAAATGAATCGTGTTCAAGAATCTTGTTGCGGGTGTGCGCTTCGTCTTCCAATAAACGTATGGTTCGAATCCGAAGACAAAGATACGGTCACTTGGCGCAGTATTTTTCAGCACGTAATTCGAGAGCGTGTCGGTCGCAATGTATCCGTTGGCCTCTCGATTGGACATTACGACATCGTAAAACCCAACCGCAGCCGAACCAAGCTCAGCGCTCGAAGTAAATATTGTACTAAGCGCAAACAGCACAACCAGAACGAACGCCGTCATCGCGTTCATCACGGCCTCATGCATTGGATTCGATTCCGGAGCACGCAGCGATGCGAGCGCCTGAACCGCAAGCACGATACCCGTACCTATCAGTATCGCAGCCCATGGAAGCAGGATCGTATAATGATACGTGTAACCTTTATTCTGCACTTGCACTGCAACAACTGAAAGCAGAGCAGCAACAAGCAGGAAGATTACCGAGCGAGAAAGATCTCGCGAATCCTTAAATTTCTTTTTGATCAACCACACAATCCAACCGATCGTAGCAAGTCCGACCCAGATAATGTCAAGCGCAGAAAGCGCAGTACGAAGATTTTGTACGACCGATAGTGAGCCGCTGAAATTAGTCGAACTGTACTGAAGCGTAGAGCTTGTCGTGATATGCCAGAGTGGAAGGAGTTCACCATTGATAAGCATTACGATCATCTGCACCAGCAACCCGACTCCAAACGTGCCGCTGAGCCAAACACTTTCGCGAAGTCGTGGACGCCAATCTTTCGGATCGCGAAGCCAAAGCGCACTGAGCCCAACAGCCAGATAAATACCGTTCGTGAATTTGAAAAAAAATGTGAGCGATAGCAAAAGACCCGAAAGCACAATCCGAAACGTCGAGATCTTTCGATGCGGCTTCGCATTAAAGAGCAACCATATCGCGAGCAAAATCAGCGGGAGAGAATACGTCTCGACTTGCGCGGTGTTCCAAAAACCTTGTATGTAATATTGCAATACGAATGCGAGGGATGCAACGACTGCCGCACGCCTTCTCCAAGTTGCAGTTGCAAAGAGGCGAACGGTGAGCAGATAAATCAGCGCAATCGTCGTAAGTGCGTTTAGAAAATCGAAGAATCGGATTGCCCGAACTGATTCGCCGAACCAACGAAATGCTAAGGCATAGACATAAAAAATATTCGGTGGCTTGATATCCCAAAAATCGAGATACGGTTTTGCACCACGCAAAATTGCTGAACCGCCATAGGCAAACGTACCTTGATCATAAGCGAAATCCCAAAGGATCGAAGGCGCAAGCAAAATTGCGCAACCAAGAATCGTGAATCCGAATATTGCAAACGAAGAAAGCCCGCGTTTCCGTGGGCTTTGTTTTACGTGCGTCTGTTGCTGGGATTCCATGGGAATCTGGGCTTAGAGTCGCTCGATGATCACGCTCGTTGCTTCACCACCGCCGATGCAGATTGCAGCGAGTCCGAAGCGTTTGTCTTGCAATTCGAGTGCGGTCATGAGTGTCAATATAATTCTTGCACCGCTTGCACCGATCGGATGCCCAAGCGCGATTGCTCCACCGAGCACGTTCAGACGCTCGGTTGGTATGCGCAATTTTTGTTGCGCGGCAAGTCCGACAACTGCGAATGCTTCGTTGAGTTCGAAGAGATCGATTTGATCAATCGTCATCTTCGCTTTATGCAAAACTTTTTCGATAGCACCAATCGGTGCTGTCGTGAACCACTCCGGCTGATGCGCGTGACTGGAATATGCGATGATGCGTGCAGCGGGTTTCAAACCGTTCTTTGCTGCATGCTCAGCGCTTGTGAGTACAAGTGCGGCGGCTCCATCGTTGATGCTGCTTGCGTTTGCGGCCGTCACTGTTCCGCCATCTTTTTTGAAGGAAGGTTTGAGTGTTGGAATCTTGTCATACTTGACTCGACGCGGACCTTCATCTTCGCTCACCAAAACCATCTCTTTGCCTTTCTGCACTTCGATCGGAGCAATCTCGGAAGCGAAATATCCGTTGTCCATCGACTGATTCGCGAGTTTATAACTACGAATTGAAAACGCATCTTGTGCCTCACGCGGAACGCCACACTCTGCGGCGCAAAGCTCTGCGGCAAGACCCATGTGGTAGTCATTATAGACATCCCACAAACCATCTTTGATCATCGAGTCAATGAGCACACCGTTGCCCATCTTGTAACCCGAGCGAGCCTTATCGAGCAAGTACGGGCTGTTCGACATCGATTCCATTCCACCGGCGACGACGATGTTCGCATCTTGCAGGAGAATCGCTTGCGCACCAGAGATAACGGCCTTCATTCCCGAGCCGCATACTTTGTTGATCGTTGTGCAGGGCACCGTGTTCGGAATCCCAGCTCCGAGCGAAGCTTGTCTCGCCGGAGCTTGACCAAGCCCAGCCGGAAGTACGCAGCCCATAAAAACTTCATCGACAGATTCTGGACTCACGCCAGATTTTAGTAGCGCCGCTTTAATCGCATGCGAGCCCAACTTCGTCGCCGATACCTCGGCCAGCGACCCCATGAATGCCCCGATTGGTGTGCGCGCCCCTTTGAGAATAACTGCCTGCTGCATAAAGTTTGAGAAGTATAATTTTTGCGAAGCAAAATGGATTCTTTCCATCGGATGAGCGATCACCCACTTGCGGCATCCTAACAGAGATGGGGGAGGAAAGTCTCCCTGCCACCGAAGCTCGGAGGCAGGGTAGACGCAATGAGGAAGAGTTACGATGCAATAACTTTTCGCATTATCGTATGATCGAGAAGCGTTTGGACATCGTTTGATTTCCCGAGATACGGCAGACATACGTGCCGGAAGCCACGTGAGCGAATGGGTAGGAAGCGCGATTCAAACCTGCCACCGATCGGAATGAATACGATGCGACACGGCGACCAAGCACATCGAAGAATTCGATCTGTAGTATAGAATTGTTCTCTTCCTGAAATTCAAGATGGACATTGTTGTCCTGCGAGGTCGATATACTCAGACCCGCCGATAATGGCACAGCCGATAACTTCACCCCGCTGAATTCCGAAAGCGGACGACGCCAGATACCCCCGAGGCCGCCTTCGAATAAACAACCTTTCCAAATATAGAACTTCAGCACATCAACGTTTGCGAGACCCTCACTCGCATTGTGCCATGTAGTACCTAAATCAGTACTGAGAATAACACCTCCACCTCCAACCAGTCCAGCAAAAAGTGTATCTCCTACAAATAATAAGGCCTCGCAGGTGTAGGTACTCTGAAAAGCGTTCAAATGCTGCCACGTCACGCCGGAATCGGTGGAACGAATAATTTTCCCTTTCTGCAACCCGGCAAAAATGTATCGACCATGTGTTTCGACCGCCCAGACTGCCGTGTCGCGGAGCCAGGGGGTGAGATTGTGCCAACTGACACCCGTGTCGTAGGATCGCATAACTCCTCGAGGGGTGCCAGCATACAAGACACCTCGATCTTGATGAAAACAGGCTGCGACCGTGTCATAAAGTGAAGGCATCGTTTCCCAATGCACTCCTTCGTCGTAGGTACGAACAATAAAACTCCCGGCCGCCTCAGCCACAATGGTATCACCCATCACAATCATTTGACCAACGCCTTGAGGATGCAAACCCAGATTGGGACAGGGATACCATGTCACTCCCGCATCCGTCGACCGATATACGCGAGCAAAATCTGTCGAAAGAATGAGATCGTTATGATATTGAATAACATCCAGCACATCCACATCGCCTGGTATTCCGTTATCCCATTCGAGCCACGTCGTTCCGAGATCGGTCGTCCGCCAGAGTCTACCATATCCGGCGGCAAACAAATATGACCCGACAGAAAGAAACGAATTTCCAGCGGGTTGGACGAACGAAGTTGCAACCCACTGCCCCCGAAGTTCGGAGGCAGTGGTACATGCAATGAGCAAGAGTAACGATGCAATGACTTTTCGCATTATCGTACAATCGAGAAGCTCTTCGACATCGTCTGATTTCCCGAGATACGGCAGACATACGTCCCGGAAGCCACCCCAACTAATGCGAGTATCAATAACAGCAGCTTCAAATGCTTTATGATTGGCTGATGGTGCCTGTGTGTAATGACCTCAATATTCGGAATGCGTTCGATGCAAGTTCT
>JBDTCS010000220.1:0-12245 GCA_039923455.1 Kapaibacterium sp. (SeqCode)
GATCGGACACTCTTCGATGAGTCGCACTTGGAGTATCTCACGCTTCTCCGTGGAATTTTCACAATTTTCCATAAGGTCGATCAAAACTACATCGAGTTCAAAACCAATCACAGTTTGCTCGACAATGATGATCTGATCGAAAAGCTGGAATTGCTTTTGCAGCGACCGGAAGTTGCAAATGATTTGTCACGACGCTTTCGGTTTATCATGATCGATGAATATCAAGACACCGATGAAACGCAGTATAAGATCGCGAAGTCGTTGACCAAGAATTTTGGGAAAGAAAACGTTTTGACTATTGTCGGTGATCCGAAGCAATCGATCTATCGTTTCCGAAACGCAGAATCAGCGATTTTTTTCGATACCATCGAAGCTATCTTGCGACAACAGCTTCCCGAATCGCGCGTTCATGAACTAGATACGCTCTCCGAATCCGAACGTGAACAGCTTGGCAAGATTACACTCGCCGAAAGCTTCCGAATGGCCGAGCGTCCACTCGCATTCATCAACAAAGTGTTTGCCGAGATCATGTTGCCGAGTGAATCGCTTATCGCCGCTGATGAAGTGCCCTATCAGCCACTCATCGCAGCTCGCAAGACTATTCTCCAAGGCTCCGTCGAATGGCTTTTGCACACGAAGCCATCCGGGCCACGATCTAATTCAGCTTCGTCTTCAGAGCAAGAGGATGATGCGGAAGAGGATGACGACGAATCGATCGGTGACGGCTCGGAACATTGCGAGATGGCACTGATCGCCGAGAAGATTCAGGAGATCATCGAGAATCCCGAACACCGCTACGATATAGAGACAAAAGCAGGCATCATCCCCCCAAGTTATGGGGACATCGCAATTTTGATCCGATCTCGAACGCATTTAAATCAGCTCGAACGCTCGCTTCGATTGCGCAATATCCCATTCATCGTTTCGAGTGGCGTAGGATACTATACACAACAGGAGGTAATCGACGTAACGTGCTACCTTCGGTTTCTCTTGCAACCGATGGATGATGTTTCTCTGCTCGGGGTTCTTCGTTCACCATTCTTTTCGATCTCGGATACCGCACTCTATCAACTTGCCTATCGAACTCGTAATCAAAAATCCGAAAGCACAAAAGCGCGAGCAAGTTTTTGGAACAGGCTCCAGACCTATATCACTTCGGAGGTTGATTTGGGACCTGAAGGTGAGCGGCTTCAGCGCGCCCTATCGCAACTTGAACGAAATTTACTGCTCGCGGGACGTGCACCGACAGCGACGCTGATCGAAAGGATCTATCGTGAGACTGGTATTCTGGCAACCTACAACGTGCTTGATTCCAGTCCTCAACGCAGCGCAAATCTGGAGAAGCTACTCACACTTGCGCGTGAAAGTGACGCCTCGGGGTTCACGACGATCTACGACTTTGTAGAGCGAATTAATTTTCTAACGCTGCAGAAAGATAAAGAGGCCCAAGCAACCGTGAGTTCGACGAATGTCGTTGAGATCATGACGATTCACGGTTCTAAAGGCTTGGAATTTCCGATCATCTTTGTCACAGATCTCGGAGCACAGCTAGGTGGAGAAAACCACAATTCGATTGATAAGCATTACGGGCTAAGCTTCAAGTTCAAAGATGGACGGAAGGATGACCCGGTTATTCTGAAATTCATCAAAGAGCGCGACAAAGCGAACGACAGAGCTGAATCGAAAAGACTGCTCTATGTGGCGCTGACGAGAGCGAAGGATCATCTATTTCTTTCGGGCTCTTTGAAAGAGAATGTGCAAGGGGTAGTGACAGCAGAGAAAAGCTCATTCCTGAATTCTCTCATATTGGATGAATGGGAGAACTTGAAGTCAATCGAAACAGCTGGAATTGGTTTTGTCGGTGGATTCGATCGCTATGACGCAGAGACGCAGCTCGTAACCAATCAGTCAGCGATCTTTACTATGCCGGTCACTCGCAAGCAGCAACGTGCGCTGCCGGAAGAGCTTGTTCCAATTGCACAAGAGCGGGAAGAAGTGTGGCCTAGTTATCTCGCACCGATTATCCCGCCTGCTGCTTCTGACAGATTCAGTCCGACTCAGCTACTCACCTATCGTCAATGCCCGACGAAGCACTATCTTAAGTTTGTGCTCGGACTTCCGGAGGAGCCAAAGCTGGCTCAAGATTACGAAGTAGAAGTGGACGCCGAGCGCATCCGCGGTTCGCTCTTGGGCGAAATTATTCACCGAATCTTGGAAAAGGTCGATGACCTATCGCACGAGGGTAAATTGGACGAGACGCGTTTTGTAAAAGCACTCGACGAAACGTGCCTCTCGTATGGAGTTAGTTCGGAGGCCGAGATGACGAAGTACCGCGATCGTGCACGAAGAGATGTTGGCCGCTTCATTACCTCCGACTATGGGAACGAGGTGCTACGTGCCGAAAAGCATTTTACCGAACTCGAAGTGCAGACTCTACTCGGTGACCGCAATCGACTCTTTGGAATTCTGGATCGCCTGTACAAAGACTACGACGGTGTGTGGCATATTCTCGATTACAAGACCGAGTGGCACGATAAATCCCGACACCAACTCAAGACCGATCAGTACGCGTTTCAGTTGAAGGTCTATGCCTTCATGATCTCCTTGCTCTATCCTGAGGCCGAGACGATTCGAGCAACGATACTCTACACGCAAACCGGTGAGCAGGAAAATTATTCGTTCGATCGTTCTTCACTCGCATCGATCCAAGAAGAGTGCGAAACAATCATGGGATCAATTCACCGAGATAGTGAAATAAAGGATCTCCGCCAGCTGACGCGCAACTTGGAGCACTGCTCCGAATGCTCCTTCTTCAACAAAGCAGCGAACCGGTGCATTGTGTTGGTATAGACTTGCTACGGTGTTAGAACCCGAACGAAATTCCGGTTAAATATCCGAGTTCATTCAGCGATCGAAGTGCCGGACCATTGTAGGTGTCGGCTACATTTGTCAATGGACCGATCGACGGAAATCCCCAGTAGCGTAGCGTGAGTGTGAGCCCGAGATCACGCTTACCATCCGTCCAAAGCGTATAGCGTGCTCGCGTAAGGACCGAAATGAAAACGGCATCCCAGCTTTGCGTAGCGTTGTAACTTGTCGTGGAGGTCTCGCCAACTTTCTGAACATCCGCTCGTGCTCCGCCAAGTCCAAAGCCTGCTCCTGCTCCCACGGCAAGTCTAAAACCGGATTCGCTGATCAGCGTGCGCACGAGTTCAAGGCCAAGCGTCGTCATCGAAAGCCGCTCAGAAATTCTTGAATCAAATGCGACGGGATCGGTGGTTGGATACGCCCAGAGTCCCACTCTGTCCCGCGTCTCACCGACCGTTTCAAGAAAAAGCGAGACTGATTGCACACCATCTGTCCAAGCCGCATACTGCACTCGGCCGATAAATGGTGCGGTATAGAATCCCGGATTCGAAACATCTCTCACAAACGAATTCTGTCCATCAATAGCAATCGAGACCGCAATCTCATGCGGAGTATGCTGCGCAAGACCGATGCTCGTCGATGTGGCCAAGAGCAACGGTACAAATATCACGCGACAGAGCGACTGGAGACGAGAACTCCGAGACAACATTATCACAATTGTTATGAAGAAGAGCATGAACAGCTTTGGCCGTCCATGCTCTCTTTTTGATTCTGAACCTCTTGCGATCTCAATAGACTCGCTTCTTCGGTTGATAGCGTGTGATGTTCACACCCTTGTAATCAATCCGCGGCTTTCCATCATTACCTTTGAATGCAAAAGTATGCTTGAGCCACTCTACATCATTGCGATCCGGGAAATCTTCGCGTGAATGCGCACCGCGAGATTCCGTGCGATTTAGTGCTCCGACAACTACGACCTCAGCAGTGTCGAGTAAATTTCCAAGCTCGATGGCTTCTAAAAGATCTGTGTTGAATTGGCTTCCTTTGTCGTCAATGACTACAGATTTAAAGCGTTCTTTTAACTCGTAGATCTTGTTCAGCGCACGTGTGAGTCCCACTCCGGTACGGAAAATTCCGCAGTCATCCATCATCGTCTGCTGCAACTCGGATCGCATCGGAGCGGGCTTTTGCCCCGTCTTTCGAGATTTGATGGCATCGATCGTCGCACGCGTCCAGTCTCCAGATGTTTGTGTATCCTTCGGTTCGGGAGCATCCTTCAAAAATTCAACGATCGCCTTGCCACCGCGGCGTCCAAAGACGATGAGATCAAGTAACGAATTTGTACCCAACCGATTCGCTCCGTGCACACTCACGCAAGCGCACTCACCGGCCGCATAAAAGCCTTGAACGATACCGCCGTGTGTATCAGATAGTACTCGACCGTTGATATCGGTCGGAATTCCACCCATCGCATAATGCGCTGTTGGCTGGATCGGCACCCCCTCCTTCGTCGGCTCAACGCCAAGATAGGTCCTCGCAAAGCCGGTAATCTCCGGTAACTTTTCGTTGATGATGCGAGGATCGAGATGCGTTAGATCCAGCGTGACGTAACTCGTACCGTCCGATCCTTTGATACCACGTCCCTCCAAAATTTCAGTGATGATCGCTCGGCTCACCATGTCGCGAGGAGCAAGATCTTTCACGGTCGGAGCATACCGCTCCATAAATCGCTCGCCATCTTTATTTCGAAGTATACCACCTTCACCTCGAGCAGCTTCGCTAACAAGAATACCGAGTTTCCATAATCCGGTCGGATGGAATTGCATGAACTCCATATCCTCGAGCGGAATACCGGCATTGTACGATAGAATGAATCCGTCTCCTGTGCCGACGTGTGCGTTCGAAGTGATACGCCAGATGCGTCCATCACCACCGGTGGCGAACATCACTGCTTTTGCAAGAAACTTGTGTATCTCACCGGTTAGGATCTCGATGGCGATAACACCTGAACAAACTCCATCCTCTACGATCAACTCCGTAACGAAGAATTCGCTGTAGAACTTCACTTTGTTCTTTATGCAATTCTCGTATAGTGTGTGGAGCATGACGTGCCCCGTACGATCGGCAGAGTAGCATGCGCGCTTTACTGGTACGCGTTTGCTGTCGGGATCATTTCGATCGAGCGGCCTCGTATGTCCACCAAACGGACGCTGCGCGATCTTGCCTTCTTTCGTGCGACTGAAAGGCATTCCCATGTGCTCCAGCTCGACAATCGCTCGCGGAGCATCGTTGCACATCACCTCGATCGCATCTTGGTCGCCGAGATAATCGGAGCCTTTCACCGTATCGAAAGCGTGCCATTCTGGATTATCTTCTTCCAAATTTCCGAGTGCTGCGCAAACTCCGCCCTGGGCTGCACCCGTGTGCGAGCGCAACGGATGCACTTTTGTGAGCACTGCACACGAAAAATGCGAAGGTATCTCGACCGCCGCGCGCAATCCGGCACCACCTGCTCCTACTATAATTACGTCGTAATGATGAGTCATAAATCTAACATTCTGTTCTGATGCAATCAGAGATTATGTGGTTCAGGGTTTGTTCGGATCGAAGGTGAGCATCGTATTCCATCCGATGCCGACAAAGATGATACCCGCAATGAGTATGGTGCCAAAGATCGTCATCGTCAACCACTTCGGAAATTTGAAATCGCGCACGACATTATAGACACCCTGTAGCCCATGATACATTCCTATCGTGATAAAGGCGAGATAGAGTCCTTTAAAGATTGGCATGGATAGTCGCTCTCCGGTTGCGCCGTAATCATGCCCACTGACGGGATTATAGTGCATCAGAATATAATGCCCAACGGTAAGCACTACCAGTGCAAGACCGGTGATGCGTTGCCACATCCAAGCGCTCGCACCGGACTTACGTGTGAATGCATAACTCCGGAGATGCTTGACGGCTTCTTCACCCGCCATGCTTTCCAATTTTTCGATCTCTGCCATAAACTTAGAAATAAAGAAACTTCTTAAAAATTGTTTGCGCGTTAGTTGGGGTTAGGTATCAGTGGGTGAATATGTCATTCTGGAAAATCAGAAAGAACATTCCGACCACAATCGCGATGCCTACAATGTAGACGAATGCGAGAAGCTTCTTCTGATATTTCGCGCCATCACCAAGATCAACGACAGCGATACGAATACCGTTAAAAGCATGGAACATCACCAACAATCCGAGCAACCACTCCGCAACCTTAAACGGAGGTGCCGAGAAAGTCTGCATCTCCTCGTTAAAGGCTGCGCGTCCTTTGGTGAGCGATGTCAACGCCCAGATGTGCACGAAAAGATATACAACGAGTCCAATGCCCGTTATGCGGTGTAGAAGAAAGGCCCACGAGCCGACATACCGCTTATAGGCAAGCATGATACGCGACCAAGCGCTGATGGGTTCTCGATTTGGATAGTAAGCCATAGAAAAGATAAGTACCAATTCGCACTCTTATGCGGTGCTGCTTCCGTAAAATCTATGCAAAGTTACGAAGAGCGGGTGGGTAATTTAGCAAAACCGACTTCAGCAACCGTTTCTAAGGGGAATTCAGGCCTTCCTGAGGGTTCGAATCACACGCCAAGCAGCGAATCCGCTAGTCAAACTTCCCAGCGCCAAACCACCCAATAAGCTCAACAAAATGAATACTATTAGATCCGTGGAAGTCGTGAGATGCAACGCAAGATCGGGTGATATTTTCGCGAGTGCAAATTTCCCCAAAAGTAGAAACAATCCCGCACCTATTCCCCCACCGAGAAATCCTGCGGTGCCACCTTCTATAATGTAAGGAGTATAGAGTGCCGATGAGCTTGCGCCCAGCAACCGCATGACTCGAAGTGTTTCGTGACGGGATTGGATCGCAAGGCGGGTAGTGCTGGCGACGAAACCTATCGCTGATAGTACGAGCATACCACCGACGAATAGCGTGAGACGCTGCAATACATCCTCTCGCTCTTCCAGCATACGGAGCGCAGCGGGATCGTATCGAACTTCAGCCACACCGTCCAAGCCACTCAGCTGCTTCTTTAGCGTGAGCGCCTCATCACTCGAGGCTCCGTTCAAAAGTATACGAAGACTCGCAGGGAGAGGATTGAACCCAAGTACTGCGACCACATTTTCACCGGAAGCTTTATCATAGGTCTCCAACGCTTGCTCGCGAGAGATGAATACTGATTTCTTTATCTCCGGATGCTTTGCGAGGATTTGACCTGCGAGTTGATGGGCTTCGGATGTCGAGAGGTGTGTTGCGAAATACGCTTCGAGCTCGACATGCGATCGAAGTTCATCCAACGCACTTCGAGCTTTGTTGCTCAAATGCCACATTCCCCCGCCAAATCCGATCGCAAGTGCAACCGCAAAGGCTGTCATCACGCTCATCAGAGGTGTGCGGCGGATGGCTCGTGTGGCTTCGGTTAGGATCAGCATACTAGTTCGAGTGCGGCGTTGACTTTACTGTTGTGTAAGATTATTTGAATTGGATGCTTCCTTCGCTGCATCAAAAGCTCGTTGGCCAATTCGATTGGATGCTCGCTAAGAATTCGTGATTTGTTAGATCATAGTGCAGCGGAGTGATGCTAATCATGTTCTTTCGAATTGCGATATCGTCACTATCGAGTTCGTCTTCGGCAAAATTGTAGTGTCCCTTCAGCCAGTAGTACGGGCGCTCCTGCGGGTCGAGACGTTTCTCGAACATATCATCCCAAAATCCGCTGCCCTGCTTTGTATAGGCTATACCTCTAAGCTCGTCACGTGATACAGGCGGCACATTCACATTCAGCAATGTCCCCTTTGGCAGGCCTTGCGCAACGACGTGGGGTACGAATTGCTTTGCAAAATCAGCAGCTAAAGCAAAATCGGCATCCGGTTTGTAGCTCGTTAGTGATATCGCTATCGAAGGAACATCTAAAACCGTCCCTTCCGTCGCGGCGCTAACGGTACCGGAATAAATAATATTTACCGCCGTGTTTCGTCCGTGATTTATTCCACTAACGACGACATCTGGATGTGGAAGCTTGTATTCATCCAACAGCGTCCGAAGCGCGAGCTTCACACAATCGGCAGGAGTGCCACTGACGGCATAGCCGAAGAAATTATTGTTCTTATGAAACGGCGTAACTCGAAGCGGAAGCGCAACTGTGAGTGCGTGCCCGACAGCCGATTGTTCGCCCAGTGGTGCGACTACAATCACATTGCCAATCAGCGACAACGATTGCGCCAAGGAATAAATACCCGGGGCGTTAATGCCGTCGTCGTTCGTCACAAGAATATTCATGTTGCCTACGTAGTCAGACTTGCAACGCCGTTATTGCGATCATATTCACGATATCCTCCACGCTCGCTCCGCGGGAAAGATCATTCATCGGCTTATTCAATCCTTGCAACACCGGGCCAACCGCTTCCCCCATACCGAGTCGCTCTGCGATCTTGTAGCTAATATTTCCTGCATCGAGATTCGGAAATATAAAAACATTAGCATCACCTTGTATCGGACTGTCCTTCGACTTCCGCTTTGCTATGCTTGGCACAAACGCCGCATCAAACTGAAGCTCACCATCAATGATTAGCGAAGGTTCACGCTCGCGCACGAATGCTGTCGCAGCGATTACCTTCTCCGTCGAGTTCGTGTGCGCACTTCCCTTCGTTGAGAATGAAAGCATCGCGATGTGCGGCGTATTTCCGGTTAAGCGTTCATAGGTAGCTGCACCCGCAATAGCAATATCTGCGAGTTGCTCGGCGGTCGGATCGGGAATGACAGAACAATCGCCAAACCCGAGCACAAATTCTTCCTCGCGAACTCCATCAATCTTCCCGAAGCACATTAGAAACAAACTCGAAAGAACAGAAATACCGCGACGCGTGCCGATTCCTCGCAGCGCACCTCTGATAACATCCCCCGTTGTCGAGAGCGAGCCACCGAGAACTCCGTCCACAAATCCCTCCCGAGCAAGCAATGCGCCAAATAAAAGATGATGTTCACGTATTTCCTTTTCGGGATCGAACACTTCTCCCTCTTTTGGTTTGCGGCTCTTTTGGTACGAGGCGATGAGTTTATCAAGCGCTGAAAAACTTGAGGCGTTCATAATCTCAATTCCAGTGATCGAGATTCCGAGTACTTTGGCTACGCTCTGAACTTCGGTAGTCTCACCAAGGAGTGTGAGCTTCGCAAGCTTTGCATCGGTTGCAATTCGAGCAGCGCGAAGCATCCGCTCATCTATCGCATCCCCAAGAGCGATATGACGATGGGCTTGCTTGGCTTTGGCTTGCAGGCGGTCTAATATTTTGAGTCCCATGCTTAGCGCTTCAGAGGAACAACGTTCTCGACTTGGTCTCCGATCAGAACCTTATCAACCCGATCCATACCGACTATCACTTCACCAAAAATAGTGTAACGCGCATCGAGATTCGGGGTTGGAATGTGCGTGATGAACCACTGCGAGCCCTCCGTGTCTTTCCCTGAACTCGCCATTCCCATCATGCCTGCCTTAGAGTAACTCACAGGTGCGATTTCGCGTCGGATTGTATAGCCCGGTCCGCCCCATCCGGTGCCGGATTGATCGCCTGACTGCACAACAAAATTTGGGACAACACGATGAAACACATTGTTCGCAAAATAGGAGCTTTGAGAGAGCTTGAGCGTATTGATGCAAGTAAGCGGAGCATCATGCTTCAACATACGAACGAGTATGAACCCGTATTTCGTATTCACGATCAGCGTGTCAGAAGTGTGTTCGAGCATGTACCAATCTATGGGCTGCCGATTCGGAATAAACTTGACGTTAGGTAGATCCTTCTCCCCTAATGCTTTGAGGGCTATTGCTGCGCTATCCATTACGTCTTTTGCGCCTCGCTTTGCTGATATAATATAGACGTCGTTTAGCAAACTAATCGTCTGCTTATCTTTCCTACCAAGCCATCTCGCCGCATCGATTGCACCGATCAACTGATCGTGATACTTGGGATCTTGAAAACGCACCAGATATTTCTGAAGATAGTTCGCAGCCTCTTTCCGAAAAATAGAATCCACGAGCAACATAGAATCCTTCATTTGTTCGAGTGCTGTACCGACCACACCTGGGTCAAGTATCAGATCGCTAATGCGGATAATCATGTGACGATAGGCATTCGCGAAACCGCGGCTTTCGAGTTGTGCTCGAAATTCAGGATGTTTCGCTGCTCGCTTCCAAATGCTGTCAAGGGCTTCGAGTCGAGCAATCTGCTCGGGAGGCGTCACGACCGAAACGCTCTCCAGTAATCTTGCAAATACTCCGGTATCTTGCAGTGCAGCGGCAGCACGGACTCCGTTGCCTCGCACGAAGAGGTCGCGATAATTATTAAAATCGCCCAGCTCATCATTTAACTCTGCATCGCCAAGCCGTGCAAGAATTGGCAGGGTCGCTGAGCGTGTCTTAATACTGATATCCGGATAGAGCTCGAAGCGCGGAGCAAAAGATTTCACCCACTCCCGAAGCGAGGCGCTATCTTGCGTTGAGCCAACTCTCCCCATCGTCACCAGCTGTTCGAGCACCGCGAGAGCGGTCAGCGAAACATGATCGCTGGTATTATCGTCCTTGTTCGAGCGAAGGGTGGCGGTCTTGAGAACGTCCAACAAGTTCGTGTCCAGTTTTGGGGATCTGCCGAGAGCATTCAGAATATTGACAACTACATGCCAATCTTGTTCACCTTTAAATGCCTTAATGAGCAGATCCTCTGCTGGCGCGTTGTGCATTCGTCCGAGGGCAGTCGCTGCGAACATACGAGCCAACGGTGTACCTTGATCAACAAGTAGCTCCTTCATTCGATCCGTGAATGGCACAAGACCTGCCGAATCATCGGTGCGTGCAAAGGCATATGCAGCCCTCCACCGAACTTCCGGGTTATCATCAGCGGCGAGTTCGTCGAGGGTACCTCGAATCTTGATAGTGGAAATTTTTCGAAGAGCAAGTTCTACCGCAAGCTCTGCACGGCCGACATTCTTCACGCCATTCATATCCCGAGACTTGTCAAGATATTTTTCAACGGGTGTTATAAAGGATTCTGGGGCGGTACGGCCGATCGCTTTGAGAATTTCGATCGACGAATGTTTGAACGCGGAGGTCAGGAGTGCCTGAGTCGCAGCTGAATCGGGGCCCAGCGTACCGAGTGCAAATGCAATCGCATCAATGACATAGGGTCGTTGCTCTGAAGCAAGTTGTTTGATCAGCGCCTTCCGGCTGGATTTTTCACCAATGTTTGCCAAACCAACTGCCGCTCTCCAAGCAAGCGCAGAATCAGACGAATTCAAGAACACTTCGAGGCTATCGGGATCTCGACGATCATCAATGATCTGAATCAAATGCTTCTCCTGCGAAGAAAAATGGACGGTCTGTCCGGAAGATTTCGCAGTAAACAGAAGGCTTAGAACAAAAAAGAACCCGATGGTACGGAATTGGGAGAAGAGCAGTCTCGAGGAATGATGCGTATGTGTCATAGTTCAAAATTACGACAGTATGAGTTACTTCTCACGGAAGTGTTCTGTCGCGGTGATATCATAGCACTGAGGACAACGTATACCGCATCGCTGTTCGGATAGTTTCGCCACTCAGAAATTCGAGTGCAGAACTTTCGAAGCACGGCGACTTCAGAAATCGGAATCGGATTGTGAACAGTTTAAACTACTTTTCCACAAACGAGTCGAATGACTTGACATTCCGTCAATAAAATCGTTAGTTAGCGTGATTTATTTCCGCGCATCTATTATCAAAGCAAAATGCGAGTAGGTTTACTGGCCAACATCAAGCCACCCGATGCAGCACTGAGCAGCCGTTTAGTGAGTGCTACTGTTGCTTCGCACTCAAGCGTGGCAAGTGTTGCAGAGCAACTCTCCGCTTCGCAACTCCAAGATCTTTTCGCAGAGTGGGATGCACCTGAGACAGTGAATGCCGTACGTGATGCACTTGCCTCGCATCCGGATGTGACTGTGGATATCATTGAAGCTGTTCCCGAGGTTGCGCTTGCAAGACTCCAGAATGAGCGCTTCGATATTATCTTTAATATTGCTGAGGGCTTTCTTGGATCGGCTCGCGAAGCACAATTTCCTGCCGTACTCGAAATGCTCGGCTTACCCTATACAGGTAGTGGACCGCTTACCCTCGCGATAGCGCTCGACAAAGCGCGGACGAAGGAAATTCTCTCCTACCACGGAATTCCGACACCAAGATTTACAACCGTTAATCATACTGTTCTCAGCGTAGAGACAATTCTTCCCGGAGCTGTTTTCCCACTTGTGGTAAAGCCGCTGTCCGAGGGATCCTCAAAGGGTGTGCGCAATTCATCATTCGTTACGAACGACG
>JBDTCS010000221.1:0-4344 GCA_039923455.1 Kapaibacterium sp. (SeqCode)
GACCTATACAACGATGTCAAGAGCATCACCGAGAACCTGAAGAATTCCAGCGCTGACCTTAAGGATGCGATGGCGAAGATCGCATTGGGAAGTGGTAGGTTCGCAGAGAACTTTGAGGCGCTCAAACACAACTTTTTGTTCAAGGGATATTTCGAGGATCGAGGCTATTGGGACGCGCCAGAATTTGAGCAATCCATTGACCACAAAATTGACTCGCTCAGCCACCTTAGTGCGAAGTTGGAAGAGCAGCTTCGGTCAGTTCGGATGCAACAGCGCCAAATGCGTAATCCGGCCGACTCGACAAAGTAACCGAGTGACGATGTAGACTTGATCAATTCATACCATTTTGTGGATATCAAAAACGTCCATAAGATACATTATGTAAAGTCACATGTTTCAACAATTCGGTGGGTAACCCTTCTCTTTCGAACTACCTCTGTAGTTTAATCCAATCAGCGCTCGCCTGAGCGAGGCTTTCGGGGGTGCCGATATCCTTGAGGTAACCATCCATCTCGAGTCCCCACATACTGGCCTGGAGTTTCGGTAGCACATCGAAGCCGATGTCAAATGCACCATGCAAGAATGGCTCACATTTGGAGCTGAGCACATAAATCCCGCCGTTGGCTAAATCGCTCTTTGGTTCTTTGGGTTTCTCAGCGAACGATATAATCTTGCCGTTCGGATCTAGCTCGGCTATGCCTCGGGTCTCAGGATGATCCATTCGATATAGCGCCATTGTGAGCATAGCTGACCGGCTCGTGTGGAATTCCAGAAGCAACGTGAGATCTGCGTCGGTGAGGTTGTCTGCATAGAGTACGAAGAAATTCGATTCGTCTCGAACAAAGCCAAAGTTATCCCGAAGCGTGCCAGCGCTTCCGATGAGTTCTGGCTCGTAGGTAATTGTGGGGATGAGTCCGTAACGGCCGGAATTGGCCCGAACGAATTCATGAACTTGGTCAGGCAGATGATGTGTGTTGATCAGAAACTCCCAAATCCCATGCCGTTGCATCAGAATAAACCACCACTCCAATAGCGGCTTACCGGCGATAGGTACAAGACATTTCGGCGTGTGATCCGTGAGTGGCCGCAAACGTGTTCCAAGGCCTGCGGCCAATAGAAATGCCTTCATCGTGCGACGGTCGGCTTGGTTTCGCGAACGACGTTGAGTGAACGCATATTCTTCTCGGCATACTCCAATATCTCGTCGATGTTCGTCTGTGCACCGAGCCAATCCACATAAGACTTGACACTTTCCTCGACCGAATGCTCCGGTGACCAGCCGAGCGCTCTTAACTTTGAAATATCGGAGCAGCTATTCCGTGTGTCGCCGAACCGAAATGCTCCCGGAATCTTCGGAGCAATTTCCGGCTGACCCGAGATCCTTCCAACGAGTGCCGCGAATTCCAAAACGGAGTACGCGATTCCACCGCCAACATTGTACATCTCATTGATCATGCGATCATCATCCAGAGCCATCAAATTAGCTCGAACAACATCTTGATAATTCACGAAGTCGCGCATCATCAATCCATCTTCATAAATCGTCGGCGCTTTGCCAAAATAATAGTGCAACGAAAAGATTCGACACGCACCCGAATACGCATTATAGAAAGATTGCCTGGGACCTTGAACGATAGAATATCGCATGACGACTGAAGGAATCTCGTATCTACGTCCAAACGATAATGCGATCTGCTCTTGCGCATGCTTGCTCAGAGCGTATTGATTCTCTGGATGCGCAAATGTTTCGGGCGTCCATTGCCACTGCATCACGCTGTGACATATCGAACAATACATTTGCCAATCCCCCATTTCGAGTTGCTTCGTCGGGCGGCTCGAACCGGATTGCAAGCCGTGATTCGGACAACTATATATCCCCTCCCCGTTAACCGCCTGAGAAGCGGCGACGACGACACGCTTGATCGGAAGTTTCTCTCGAACGATCAGTTCATAGAGTAACGCGGTACCGACGGTGTTAACAGAAAAGAAGGTGCTGAAATCAGGAAGATAATCTTGATACGCCGCGAGATGCACCACAGCATCAACACCATTCAGCGCTTCGAGCATCTTGACTTCATCACGAACATCACCCAAAATAAACTTACAGCGTGGGTCGAGGTAAGTCGGCATTCCCTTCAGATGCACGGGCTTCGATAGATTGTCGAGAATTACCACTTCATCACCTCGAGCGAGCAATGCATCAGCCGTGTGCGAGCCGATAAATCCGGCACCACCAGTTATTAATACCTTCACGTTAGCTTCGAGTAAAACACGTTATCTTAGTGTAAAATGACTTTTTGATTTGGCGTAAGCGAGTAGTGCTGTCCACCTACTGTTGCAGCGTTGTTTATAAAAGTAAGCGGCGAGCCATCGATTCCGACCCAACCCTTATGCTTCGCAGGGTTACCATAAACGAGTTCGAAGTCGGCCACATCTCGCGTTACAACGGCACCCGCGCCGATCAAACAATATTTTCCCAATCGCACCCCAGACACGATCGTTGCATTCGCGCCAATGCTCGCCCCTTCAGACACGTGCGTTTCGCGAGCGGCCTCGAGATACACTTTACTTCGAGGGTAAAGATCATTGGTGAATGCGACGTTCGGGCCTACGAATACTTTGTCATCGAGCGTTACACCTTCCCAAACCGAGACCCCGTTTTTCAGCGTGACGCTGTTACCGAGTCGAACTCCGGACTCAATGAAGCAATGATCACCTATATTGCAATCGTTGCCGATCACAACGTTTGGCAACACATGTGCAAACGCCCAGACGCGCGTACCATCACCGATCGCGTTCGTCTCTACGAGTGCATTCGGATGAATAAATACATTACTCGACATAAACCTCCTGAGGAACAGGCTCCGAAAAAACGTTAGCACCAATATCGATCGCACGAGAAATGCGCTCAAGAAGCGTTACTACTTCGAGTCCAATCTCCCCGCCGTTGATAGGTTTTGCACCACTTTGCACGCACTCGATAAAGTGACGACATTCCAGCGAAAGTGGTTCGTCGCGTGGCAGCGTAGGTATAAAGATATCACCGGGTCGATAACTTAGCTGCACGGAGTTGGAATCGTCGGCACCTTTCCTGTTGTCGACAGCCTCCGAATAGACTTTTATCTTTTCGACCGGTGCGATGTCATCGAAGACCACCGTACCGGCTTCCGTACTGATCTGCATTAATCGCACTTTGTTTGCCGCAACCCAACTTACGTGCACGTGAGCAGTTATTCCACATTCAAATCGAATGAAGACATGAGCCATGTCGGTTAGCGAGGCGTGCGTAAATCTATCAGCCATCACTTGCAAGTTCGTTACTTTCGTCGAAAGACCAGAGCTTCGAACAAGATGCAAAATTATGGAGAGATCATGCGGCGCAAGATCCCACAGGACATTTACTTCTGAGTGCGGTGGCCCTAGATTAATTCGTGCCGAATCGATATGAAAAATCTTTCCAAGCTTTTGCGATTCGATTCGCTTTGCGAGCCAAGTAACCGCAGGCGAAAATTGGTAGACATGCCCAACAGCGAGCACAAGTTTCATTTTATTGGCAAGTGCAACAAGTGCAGCTGCATCTTGCGAACTGTACGCGAGTGGCTTCTCGACGAACACATGCTTACCGGCCCTTAATACACGACTAGCGATATCAAAATGGGTTGGCACTGGTGTTGATACGATCACTGCGTCGATCGTCGGATCGTTCAGGATATCTTCATAGTCCGGGGTAACCTTTACGTGCGGATACCGTTTCTCAACAAATTGTACTCTGCCTGCTTTTCGCTCAGCGACTCGTACAATCGCAGCACCCTCGATGTCATTAAAAGCACGAACTAGATTCGTACCCCAATAACCAACTCCAATGATTCCAACTTTTACCATTCTCGGAACAAACAAAAAGTTACAGAGCAGACAACATGCGGGGCATTACCCACCACCCTCACCGGTGAATACAACGCCTACCGTTCTAAAAAGGATGGCGGCGTCAAGCCAAAAGGATAAATTGTGTATATAGTAAACATCGAGAATCACCATATCGTTGAAGCTGACCCTGCTACGCCCACTGACTTGCCAAAGCCCCGTCAAGCCTGGACGCACGGCGAATCGCTCCTTGTGCCATTCACGATAACTCTCATACTCATACGGCAAGCACGGACGTGGACCGATGAGGCTCATATCCCCTTTCAGCACACTGATCAATTGTGGCAATTCATCGAGACTGTGCTTTCGAAGCCACTTTCCTACCCGAGTCACACGAACATCGTTCTGAATTTTTCCGGTCGGGCGCGAGCCAAGTTTGATGTGCTCGCTCACATGTTCCTGATGCACTTGCGCCTTATTGTC
>JBDTCS010000222.1:0-24773 GCA_039923455.1 Kapaibacterium sp. (SeqCode)
CTTCGAGTAATCGTTCGCCGAATATTTGCGCTCAAGCATGCTATTGCAGTCCCAACAAATCCCAACATTTTGGTGGCTGAAACCATAATCGGTTGTCGCGAGCACCAAGCACTATCTCTGAATGTTGCGAAGCGTGCGTTGTCGATCGAAGGTGATCTGAAGAAAGGTCTCACGAAAGCGAAGGCCATGATTTTCTCCGATCCTCGACCAAAAACTCGAGCAAAAGCGGAGCAACTGCGTGAGAAACTTCTCTCGCTCAATATCGTAGAAAGCTGTTCCTTGACAGTCTCCGGCCAACAGAACGATATGCCGGAGGAGTGGGGGGATAAGGTTATCATAGCGCTCCACCGTGGTAGAGGCTTCATCGGCTTGACCGAGCCAATGGGCTCCGTGCCTGCGTGGTTGACAACATTGGCAAGTACGCTAAGCAGTCACGGGGAGCGTTGTCGAGGATTGATCCTTTTTGGAAATCCTTATCTTGATGATAAATTCAAAGAACATTCCACGAGCACCGGTGATTTTGTGATCAAAGCATATAGCGAATCGGACGCATCGATCGAGGCAGTCATCGAGCGAATGATCGAGGCAAAAAAAGTATGAGAAGTGGGAATCCGGTTTTGTTCTTAAGTATGTTCGCGATCATCGGAATTGTGGGTTGTGCAACGACACCTGCAGTTCAAAAGGAGGTAACTGTAGTCCCCGTGGTTCAGCCGAAGATCAATGGGCCGGTCAAGTTCAACATTGCCTTTAGCGCAAGCGGACTCGGTGATAAACCTTCGGATGCCGTCCGACTCGATTCCGATGGCACGATGAGCTTTGCAACGCGTCGACGCCAAAAAGACGGAACCTGGAAAGCGCTGACCGGAATGGCGATCATCGAACCGGAAGATTATGATTCTTTAAGACGCGCACTTCGAGATACTTCGATCTTTCAAGCGACTTCGGCAGATCTCAATACAAATTGTGCGGACGGTGAGCTATTTACGATGTCGATCGGCTCAACCGAAATTAAGCATCTGATACATTTCGAATTTTCTTCTTGCTCCGTGGATTATAACATGCTATCGACGCCAGCGAGGCAAGAGTTTTTGCGACTCAATGATTGGATTGAGTACATTCGAAAAAAATATCGACCGGCGCGTCCGCAGAATTAGGGATGGACAACGACATGCGTAAAAAAAATGGTCGAAGTGTTTTACACTCCGACCATGCTTGTGAAAGAATACTCACGCAAGTGTGCTACATTCTTTCTCAAGTGTGATTAGTTTGTAACAGGTGGTGCACCCTTCTTCGGGGCACCAGGTGTGTGCTTAACCGTCGTGTGCGTCGTAGTGGTTGTTTTCTTTACCGCCGCGACGTGCGAAGTTTTTTTATGTTTTCTGTGCTTCTTATGGTGCTTAGCGCCAAAGGCTGTTGGGCTGGCTGTGAAGAACAGTGCGAGAGCAAGTGCGAATGCGATCGTTGCTTTTTTCATGATGTGATATTATTTAACTGAATCTACCCTTGCACGGTGAAGCAAACAAATGATCAACCGCTGCACGGAGACGAATATGAAAAGCAATCGCAACAAGTTTGGTGCCACAACTTCCCGCTTTAGTGAACCATCGCGGTTCTTGGCGTATTTTTGCATGTGGACTTCTGACGACTCCATTTCAACTTTTACTAACTGATTGTTTCCATGGCTACAAAGACACTACCGACATTTCGGAACGAGATAGTTCGCGATTACTCACTTCCGAAAGAGAGGAAGGCGATGGAACAAGCCCTCGTGCTTGCCAAGTCGAAGCTCGGAAGACAATACCCGATCGTGATCGGCGGTGAAAAGTATCGTGGCGAAGATTTTATTCGTTCGCAGAATCCTGCTGATCCTTCCGTGGAGATTGGTGCGTTTGCTCGTGGCACAGTAGAGCTTGCAGAGAAAGCTCTCCAAACTGCCGCAGCGACTTTCGAGACTTGGAAATTTGTCCCTGCCGAAAAGCGTGCAGAGTATTTGCTCAAAGCTGCCAAGATTGCCCGTCGTAGACGCTATGAAATCAACGCATGGATGGTGCTCGAAGTCGGCAAAAATTATGGTGAGGCCGACGCTGACACTGCTGAAGCGATAGATTTTCTTGAGTTCTACGCTCGCGATATGTACCGCCTTGCCGGTCATCAATCGGTCGTTCCGAACAAAGGTGAGAAGGGTTACCTGGAGTATTTGCCCTTGGGTGTCGGTGTGATCGTGCCACCTTGGAATTTTCCATTCGCGATTCTCGTCGGCACGGCAAGTGCCGCGATCGTTACCGGAAATACTGTCGTACTAAAACCATCGAGCGATTCTCCAATGATGGGCTGGATTTTCCACGAGATCATGGAGGAGGCCGGACTTCCGAAGGGCGTGCTCAACTTCTTCACCGCTCCTGGTGGTGAGGTTGGTGATCATCTCGTCAATAGCCCGATTACAAGATTTGTAAGTTTTACTGGTTCGAAGGAGATCGGACTTCGCATCACAGAACTTGCTGCGAAGCATCAGCCGGGGCAGCGATGGATCAAGCGTGTCGTTGCAGAGATGGGTGGTAAGGATTCAATCATCGTTGCCAAGGATGCAGATCTCGATGCGGCTGCAGATGGCATCGTCGCGAGCGCATTTGGATTCCAAGGGCAGAAGTGCTCTGCATGTTCGCGTGCGATCATCGAAGAAGCTGTCTATCCAAAGATGGTGGAGCGAATCGTTGAGCGGGTGAACAGGCTTGAGATCGGTGACCCGTCGGAGAATAAACCAGTCGGTCCGGTCGTGAGCAAGCGCGCATTTCATAAGATTCTGGAATACATACAGGTCGGCAGCAGAGAAGGTGGACGAGTTGTTGCAGGTGGCGAAGTTGTTGGTACAAAAGGTTACTTTATCAAGCCTACCGTGATCGCGGACGTGCATCCGGAAGCAACAGTCTCGCTCGAAGAGATATTTGGACCTGTGCTAGCAGTTATCCGTGTCAAGAATTTCGATGAAGCGATAGCAGTCGCGAATAACACCGAATACGGATTGACGGGTGCGGTCTATTCGGCAAGTGCGAAAAATCTTGCGAAGGCCGAACGTGAATTCTTTGTAGGCAATTTGTACCTGAATCGTAAGTGCACGGGGGCGCTTGTCGGCGTTCATCCGTTCGGTGGATTCAACATGTCGGGCACAGATTCGAAAGCGGGTGGTCATGATTACCTTTTGCTCTTCTTGCAAGGAAAATCGGTTGCCCAAAAGACGCTTCCGGCAAAGAAGGCGATCAAGTCAAAGCCCGTAGCGAAAAAACCGGTTGCGAAAAAGAGCACAACAAAGGTTGGTAAGGCAAAAGTTGGTAAGGCAAAAGCTGGTAAGGCAAAGGCGGGTAAGCCTAAGTCTGGGAAGTAAATTGTGATTCGGACCTATATAGATGCGATTAACGATGCGCTGCGCTATGAGATGGAGCGTGATCCGTCTGTCTTTCTGATCGGCGAAGATATCGGCGCATTCGGAGGAGCATTCAAAGCGACAAAAGGGCTCTTCGAGAAATTCGGAGAGTCCAGAGTCATTGATACTCCAATAGCCGAAGCAGGCCTTGTTGGGGCTGCAATTGGTGCGTCCTTCTTCGGCTATCGACCGGTTGCTGAAATTCAATTCTCCGATTTTATCACGAACGCATTCAACGAACTCGTCACGGTTGCTGCTACGACTGCATATCGCTGGAATATTCCTGTCCCGATTGTCGTGCGTGCTCCGAGCGGAGCAGGCACAAGTGGCGGGCCGTTTCACTCTCGAAATCCCGAAGTGTGGTTTGCGCATCAACCAGGCCTCAAAGTCGTTTGTCCCGGAACGCCGGAAGATGCGAAGGGACTTTTGATCTCAGCGATCCGCGATCCCTCACCGGTAATTTATTTCGAGCACAAGAGACTTTATCGTTCGCTCAAGAGTGAAGTGCCAGATGGAGAATACACCGTGCCACTAGGCAAGTGTCGCCTTGCGCGTGAAGGAACTGACGCAAGCATTATTACCTATGGTGGCACACTCGCACTTGCGATCAAAGTTGCCGATACTTTCGCGGCAGTTGGTGAAGGAAATATTGAAGTGATAGATCTTCGATCGATCGTCCCGTTCGATGAAGAAGGAGTGCTCGCGAGTGTTCGAAAAACAAATCGCGCGTTAGTATTGCACGAGGATAATCTGATGGCTGGCTTCGGTGCAGAGGTCGTTGCGCGAATCACAGAGAAGGCCTTCGAATCACTGGATGCTCCCGTTCTGCGACTCGCATCCTTTGATGCTCCCGTTCCTTTCGCTCCGGACTTGGAGAAGATGGTGCTCCCGAACGAAGCAACGCTTTCGCAAAAGCTCAGAGAGCTACTGAGATACTAAAGCGAAATACTCGCACCCAATTTTCCCGAGATCGAGGCTGCGAGGAATGGTCGAAATGGCTCCGCAGTTTTCTCGTTGATCCAATCATTTACCTCATCGGACCAATTGAATCTATTGCCTGCATAGTTCGCGGATACCCAAAGTTGCTCCACGGGCGAATTTGGTGAGATGATGAACCTAGCACCATCTTCGAATTCGAGATTTAATACATCTCCGTTTCGCTCCATCTCAAAATCTTGACCGGAGTCAATAATATCGGATAACTGCTCTTCGAGTGCGCGGATTGTGGCGTCGTATCTATCGTGAAATGAAATCATAAATTTAGCTCTTGTTTGGCTTTAGACCGCCATCTTTGTTTCGACCGGCAGTCCGAGTTCTTTACGCAAGTACCAAGCCGTGAAACTACCCGATTCCAAATAGCGAGCAGCAACATCTTCCGGTGTTCCGCTATCGATGATGCGTCCGCCTCCTGAGCCACCTTCCGGCCCGAGATCGATCACCCAATCGGCCATCTTAATCACATCCATATTGTGCTCAATCACAACTACCGTGTTGCCGCGTGCACGCAACTCCATCAAGACTTTGAGTAGCTGCACGATGTCTTCGAAGTGCAACCCTGTAGTCGGCTCATCGAGAATATAAAATGTCTTGCCGGTTGCAACTTTGGATAACTCCGTCGCAAGTTTTACACGCTGTGCCTCGCCACCCGATAGCGTCACAGCCGACTGCCCCAATCGAATATAGCCAAGTCCAACATTCAGCAGTGTCGAGAGCTTCCGTCTAAGGCGAGGGATCTCCGAGAAAAATTGCTCCGCTTCGGTGACACTCATTGCTAGCACATCGGCGATGGACCTACCTTTGTAATGCACATCCAGGGTTTCGCGATTGTAGCGTTTGCCATGACAGACATCGCACTTGACATAAACGTCGGGCAGAAAATTCATTTCGATTTTTTTCAGCCCATCGCCCTCGCATGCTTCACAGCGGCCACCGCGAACATTGAACGAAAAGCGCCCCACCTTGTAACCACGGATCTTCGCTTCAGGAAGCGTGGCGTAGAAATCTCGAATCAGCGTGAAGAGACCCGTGTAGGTCGCAGGATTCGAACGTGGTGTCCGACCAATCGGTGATTGATCGATCTCAATCACCTTGTCGATATGCTCCAAACCTTCGATCGTCTTATACGGATACGGTACCGTATGCGAATTATAGTAGTGTCGATTTAATATCGGTGCGAGCGTTTCGTTGATGAGCGTCGATTTGCCGGAGCCCGACACACCAGTCACACATGTAAATGAACCAATTGGAATCGAGAGCGAGACCGTCTGCAAATTATTTCCTGTCGCTTCCGTCAAGGTCATATACCGAACCGGCGTAGGAATAAGGCGTTCTCTGGGAATTTCCATTACAGATTTTCCGGAGAGATGCATCGCTGTTGGCGAATCCGGAGACACAAAATAGCTTCCCACCGCGGAAGGGAAGTGATGACTCGCTGATGGATTTCTAAACATTTCGGGCGGCGCATACGCGACAAGCGTACCTCCATATTCACCGGCTCGCGGACCGATATCCACGAGAATATCTGCGGCTTCCATCATTTCCTTATCGTGCTCAACAACCAGAACGCTGTTTCCAAGATCACGAAGCTGTTCGAGCGAATGTATCAGCCTTTGATTATCGCGTTGATGCAAGCCGATGCTGGGCTCGTCAAGAATATAGAGCACACCTACGAGTTGCGTGCCGATCTGCGTCGCGAGACGAATACGCTGCGACTCTCCACCCGAAAGCGTTCGTGCCGAGCGATCGAGTGTGAGATAGTTGAGTCCGACCTGCAAAAGAAAGTCGAGCCTTGGAATGATCTCACGAAGTATCGGCTCGGCTATGATCTTTTTTGTCCCCTCGAACGTAAGCGAGCGAAAGAATCCGATTGCCTCTTTCAGTGAGTAGAGCACCACATCGCGAACGTTCTTGTCTTGAATTCGGATCGCGAGATATTCTGGTTTAAGTCTGCCTCCGTTACATTCGGGACACGGACTCGAAGCCATAAATTCTTCGGCCCATTGCCGCATCGAATCCGAGTTTGAATCCGAGTACCAGTAGCGCAGCGTTTCGAGAATGCCGGAAAACTTTGTATTGTACGTCGAACGGCGACCGGTGTCGCTGCGCCAAATCACTTGGAGTTTTTCTTTTCCCGTGCCGTTCATCAACAATTCGAGTAGCTCCGGCGAAATATCTTTGATCGGAGTTGTGAGCGGCGTCTCGTGTTTTGCAAAAAGCGCTTCGACTTGCGCCCAAAGCCAATTCTTGCGCGGCTTTGCGAGTGGTGCGATTCCACCATCTTGCAACGAAATCGTCCGGTCGGGGATGATTAGCTCCTCGATAAAATCACGCTTCTCACCCAGTCCGTGACACACCAGGCAAGCACTCACCGGCGAATTAAAGCTAAAAGAATTCGGCTGCGGTTCTTCATACGACCGTCCACAAATTGGGCACGAATATTTTTCGCTAAAAAGGTGATCGACGGCAGTTGCTTTCGCAGCGGTTTGGATCTGCGCCGTCAGAACACCTTTTCCCATTTTGAGTGCAGTCTCGATCGAGGCTTGCAACCGAGGCCGAATTGCTTCGGCAAGTACTATGCGATCCACGACAACTTCGATGGTGTGCAGTTTGTATCGATCGAGTTGCATATCGGGCTCGATCTCCTTTAGCTCTCCATCGACACGAACACGCGTGTAACCTTGCTGCGTCACATCACGGAAGAGCTCTTTGTAGTGACCTTTGCGTCCACGCACGAGAGGCGCAAGAATAGTCAGCTTTGTCCCTTCGGGGTTTTTGATCAGTGCATCAAGGATCTGATCTTGCGTTTGCTTTGTGACGGGTGTATTGCACTCAACGCAGAACTGCGTGCCCAATCGCGCAAAGAGCAATCGAATAAAATCGTAGATTTCGGTCACCGTCCCGACAGTCGAGCGTGGTGTGTTGCCGATTGTCTTTTGCTCGATGGAAATAGCCGGAGAAAGTCCTTCAATGAAATCGACATCAGGACGCTCCATCAGATCGAGGAATTGCCTGGCATACGGCGACAAACTTTCGACATAGCGGCGCTGACCTTCAGCGTAGATCGTATCGAATGCGAGTGAAGATTTTCCAGAGCCCGAGATTCCTGTGATGACTACAAGTTGTTCACGAGGGATATCGATATCGATTCCCTTCAAATTGTGAACACGCGCACCTCGAATGACGAGCTTATCATTCAGCGATCCGATGTGATCTGCGGGCGTCACGTTAAGTGATGCCTCGAGTTTTGCATCGCTCTCTTCAAGAAATGTTTCCGTGAAGGGCACCTCAGCAACGGCCGTGAGCTTCACCGTTCGCTTTTTGGCTTTCGCTTCTGGAGCGAGAGTCTCCTTATTTGCGGCCAGTTGCTCATCAGAACCGGCCTCTATTTTCGCCTTCTTCGCCAATTACGCTTCCTCTAAACTTGAGTGATTCAACGCACGAAAATCGAGCATTAATGGGGCAACGAATTTCGAGCAACCTTGCAAAACACGAAGCTAAAACGGAAGGTTGCCTGAACGGATATTTCGAGTGCTTTTTCGAATTGTCCTGAGCCGCTTGTTAAGCTAAGGTAGGTTGGATACCACAGCATTCGAACGGCCGCACAATAATGTCGTATTTTTGTAACAATATGGCAGTCAAAGCTACAATGGTGGGCGAACGGTTGGCAGCAACACCCGAGCATTCTGCGAATGGGAAGGGAAAGCCAGTTCGAAATTTGTCGGGAAACACCGGGCAACGGAGAGACCTCCTTGGCATCGAACAACTCCCCAAAGATACGATCCTCGATCTGATCGAGCGGTCGCAGAAATATTATCAAGAACTGCTCGGTAAGGATGCTCTTCCTGCTCGTACCATCTTAAATGGACGCACGGTCGGCAATCTCTTCTTCGAAAATTCTACTCGCACTCGAATATCCTTTGAATTAGCTGAAAAGAGGCTCGGCGCAACACACGTGACGCTTACACCTTCGGCGAGTAGTCTCACGAAAGGTGAATCACTTTTGGATACCGTTCGTGTAGTCGAGGCGATGAAACTTGATTGCATTGTCGTCAGGCATAGTGCCTCGGGTGTTCCGGAATTTCTTGCAAAGCATTTACCTGATCATGTGCATTTGATCAATGCCGGAGATGGCGCGCACGAGCATCCAACGCAAGGACTGCTCGATGCCGCTTCTTTGATGGAAGTGCTCGGCGATCTCTCGGGAAAAAAAATCGTCATCATCGGAGATATCACGCATTCACGCGTTGCAAGAAGCAACGTGTGGTTGCTTAAGAAACTTGGTGCTGCTATCACACTCGTGGGTCCGCATACGCTTTTGCCCAGACATGCCGAAGAGGTATTCGGTGTGCACGTCAGACATGATCTCGGTGATTCGCTGAAAGAGGCAGATGCAGTGATGGCTTTGCGGATTCAACACGAGCGTCAGTCGAGCGCCTTTCTGCCATCGTTGGAAGAATATCAAACGAGATACGGATTAACCGAAGCGCGCATCTCGGCTACATCGGCCGTTATTCTTCACCCGGGGCCGATTAACCTCGGAGTAGAACTCGGCGAAGGCCCGGCCTACGGTACACGATCACTCGTGCTAAAGCAAGTGAAGCGCGGAGTTGCGGTTCGAATGGCTGTGCTGGAGTGGTTGTTCTCGTAAAAATTTGTAACAGAGTAATTTCAGGCATCATGCAAATTCTTCTTCAGAACGTCCATCTTGTTGACCCGGTAACAAAGCGCGATGAAACGGATCTCGATATCGAGATTGTGGATGGCAAGATTCAGCGAATCGGAAAGAATCTTGAATCGAAAGGTGAGAAGCGGAATCTGAAGGGTGCAGTCGTTGCACCCGGCTTCTTTGATATGCATGTTCATCTGCGCGAACCGGGGCAAGAATACAAAGAGACCGTCGAAACAGGAACGCGTGCCGCGATGTCGGGTGGATTTACCGGCGTCTGTTGCATGCCAAACACAATTCCCTCGATCAGCGACCCATTCGTAGTTAGCTACATCAAGGAGAAGGCCAAAGATAATCTCGTCGATGTTTCGATTTGTGGCGCGATGACAAAAGCCCGCGAGGGAAATGAACTCGCACCGATGGAGCAGCTTTTTAACGCAGGGGTGCGTATGGTATCCGATGATGGAGGTGCTGTGCGAAGCGCTGAGATCATGCGTCGTGTTTTGGAGTATGCCAAAATGTTCGACCTCCTCGCCACGCAGCACTGCGAAGAACACTCCATGACCAAAGGGACCGCGATGAACGAAGGCAAAACTTCGACCAAACTTGGAATTCCCGGTTATCCGGCCGTCGCTGAAGATATTATTATATCGCGCGATATCCTGCTTGCAGAATATGTCGGTGATGTGCGTTATCATGTTGCGCATTTAAGTACGAAGAACGCTGTACGGCTTGTTCGCGAAGCCAAAGCGCGTGGTGCGAAAGTCTCTTGCGAAGTCACACCTCATCATTTCACACTAACAGACGAAGCTGTCGAAAAACACGGCACGCAAGCCAAAATGAATCCACCGCTTCGCACGCAAGAGGATATCGAAGCGATCTTCGAAGGGCTTCGAGATGGTACGATCGATTGTATTGCCTCTGATCATGCACCGCACGCCTCGCATGAGAAAGAGACCGACATGATCTCCGCTGCATTCGGAATTATCGGCCTCGAAACCTCGATACCACTCGGAATCTCCCGCTTGGTCAAGCCAGGAATCTTGTCGCTCATGGCCTATGTCGAAAAATGCTCAACAAACCCGCGCAGATTACTGAAACTTCCGGAGATTCGAATTGTGGAAGGAGAGCCCGCGAATTTGACGATCCTCGATATCGACAAAAACTGGACCTTTGGAGAGGATGACATTCAGTCTAAATCGCACAATACTCCGTTCCTCGGCCAGGAGTTCACCGGGCAAGCGATCGGAACGATAAACCACGACAAAGCCTGGTGGCGCGACTGAGGCTCCCTCTTTGGCATGGGATTTTCTCCTTAACCATCCAATGATGCAATCTCGGCTGAGATTCGCGAATTTGGGTGTTTATTTTCACATTGCTGAATTTGAATTCTGCGTACTGTAGAGATTTGGCTCCAATTATTGCCCCAAGGCAGTGAAAAAGCCAAAAATTGTCATAGACTTTATTTGGCCGACTTCGGAAAGGAATTCTGCAAGCTGGGCAGCCATCAATAAATTTGCTTTGGCAATTTTGTTGTTGATTTTTGTGCTTGCCCCGATTAGACAGTCAGGCTCTCGGACGAAGTCGATGCAAGTTCTGCAGGCCCCACAGGCCGTGCACTCCCTCGATTACCAAGCCTCGGACATCGGCCTTCGGGAACAAATCACCAAGCTCTTCACAGCACTGAATAAGCGTGATCTTGAGGCGATTAAATCACAGATAAGCCCGAACAGGATTTTCGTAGAAATCTCGGACAAAGCTGGCGCATACCTTTCTAATAGCCAAACGCTGGCAGTAATGGAGGCTTTTCTCCGATCGCATACTTCCGTTTCGGCTAAGTTCGAATTCGACAGCAAGGAGGGCCCGAACGGCAGTGCCTCCGGGGCATTGACGGCCCGTAAAGACGGTCGGACGTTCACTTACAGGCTAAATTTTGGTTTTGTCTTGAACGACAAAGGCAATTGGCTCCTCACTCGAATCAGCATGCGTTGAAATTGGACGAAGGCTTCGTATCTTCGTTCGTAGAATCTCTGGCAACTGTCTGAAAGTTCGAAACCTCGATGCGGATTAGTCCTTCAGCGCGGATACTCCAGAGCGAATCTCTACGTAGGATCGAATAACCCAAATTACCATTGTAGGTGCGAATAGTCAAGTTACCCGAAGCCTTGAGAAAGCGAATTGCTGGCTTGCGTCGGTTGAGACGCATTCGTCGTCTTCCGGTCGATCTTTGGTCGCTGTTTATGCGCCTTTCGAAAGGGGTACGTTCGACGCTCATTTTTTTCGCAGTCATCGCGTTTATCGGGGCTTCCGGAGAAATTATTTCAACTGTAGTTGTCACCAACGATCTCTCCAAATTCTCATGGCCAAGAAAAGATATAGCTTCCATTTCGCAGAGTAGGCTCGATGCGATTCGACGTGATCTCGATTCGGGTGTCCAAATGCTTGCACTTGATTCCGTCTTGCAGCATGACTTAGAAGATAAGCGACCGCAATCCGATATCTTCGCGTCGTTTCTAAAAGATTACGCAAAGTGGATCCCGAGTGCGCCAGACTCCATCCGTGGAGCAATGGGTCAAGAGAACAAAGCACTCGCGGAACGTGGCGCTGCAGTTTATGATGCAAACGGACTGTTGACAGCGTGGGGTTCGGTAACGCCCGGTGAGTTCTCGTTTGACACGGTGCTCTCACAACGATTCATCACCGAAGGTCACGTGCATAGTTTGCGATTGGAGCAAACGTTTTTTCACACATACCTTAAGGACGTTCACAAGTTATTCGGTCGCTCTCGAGCACTCGTGGGGTATGCGGTGACGCAGCGGCTCCTCGCCTCCCAAGAGCCGGCAGGTGGTGGCTCGCTAAGGACTTTCACCTTTTTAGATGACGTAAAAGAAAAAGCGCGTCGCGATATTCAGCTCAATTTTGCGGCTCGTGCAACTCCCTTCAACACGCAGCAAGCTGGTACACATCTCGATTCGCTCTATGCCGATCGAATGGACGTCGCGAGTTTTGTCGCATCGCTTTGGACTTCGGACGAACCGATTTCCGATCCACCCTTGGTAGTGCGCACGTTCCACACCATCACGGCAGTCGCGGTTTCGCTACTGTTGCTTATGATGGTGTTCGGTCTCCTGAATTCCGCGGCAACAATGACGACACTCAAGCGACCGCTCGTGAGTCGATTCATATATTCGGTGTATGTGCTTGTCAGTCTTTGTGTCGTCCGTGTTTTGCTCGTACAACTGAATGCCGTAGGGATATTTTTTAGTCCATTAGCTCAGGATGCATCGGATTTTGCCTCCGAGTGGGGGTTCGGTATCGTCCGAAATCCGCTCGAACTTTGCATCACCTCGATCTTCGCTGCTACCGCTGCGATTATGCTTTGGATTATCTGGATGCCACGCAAACGATTGGTGCATGATGACTCGGCAAAAGTGGGAATTCGCGAGATCGTTCGAAGAGAATCGCTTCCGCTCATCGGATACGCGATCGCTGCTATCATCGTCTCCTGCTTTTTGAGCGATGTGTTAGGTGCGCTGATAGAGTCTCTGGTGGTCAATGGAACGCTCCAGTACCGCGTGATCCGGCAAGTGCTTCCGTCACCGGCAGCCCTCATGATGTATCTTTCGTTCTTAGCTATTGGTGTAGCGTATCTGTTCTTAATAGCACTATTGCTAACGTTCGCGTTGCGGGCATTTGTCTTCGTCTTGCCACGCAGAATCTCACTTGTACGCAGGCTCGTGATCGCGAGTGGTTTGTTCATTACGCTGATCCTCGGAGTTTCCATATTTTTTGGTGCCTATAATATTGGCGGACTGACGTCAGCCTATCGTTTTTCGCTTGCGCTCTTGGTAGCTTGCATTGGTATCAGCGTGATCGTGGCAGATGCATTTGTGCAACATCCGTTCGAGCACAGTCCATCGTTTCTCTATCGGTTGCCACGATCGAGCCGGTCGATTCTTTTTATTCTTGCCGGGAGTGCTCTCGTCCTGAGTCCGCTCGTTTCCCAGAAGGAGTTGCTGAAGGATAAAGAGATCGCGCAGCAGATCGTTAGTCAAAATAGTGTCTCCGACATTCCGTATCTAAAAACGATCGCCGAACAGACGCTTGCATCGACGAACGAATATATCCGATCCTGGAGTGCATCGCGGGGATCGAGGGAATCGCTACGCCAGCTTGCGTTCATTACATGGTTGACAAGCTTGCAAGCACATGCCAATTGGGATGCTGCGATCGATGTGCAAGATGCATCGGGGGAAGTCCTTTCCCATTTTGCAACGCCGGGAGCTGCAACCCAACTCAACCGACTAAAATCTTCGCGTGACTCTGTGCTTCGAAAGCTTATAGGGCCGATTATTACGACAGCTACTAAGGCAATGGATCGGAATGCATCGCAGCAATCAGCCCAGGAGAAAATCGAAATTATCTCCGAGCCCTGCTTCACTGCTACTTGCGGCCCACTCGTGACAGCAGCAACTCGAACAGTGATTCGAATAGATACCGGCACATCAAAGACTCGAGGCCCCATCATCGTCACGCTTTCCTTGTGGAGTGAACTACCGGCGTTGCAAAGTGCGAATGCACTCCTCGATATTGGGAAGCGAGACGCAAATGAGAATGTTCGATCGAGCGACATCGTTGCACGTGGTGATTTCATTGTAGCACAATATGTTGGAAGAATGCGTCGTACGACGAATGTTCCGGCGCTTGATGTTCCGGCGACTTTGCCCTCGTATCTCGAATATCGGTTGGAACGGGAATTTAATTTTTGGAGCCCGAGTACGATCAATGGTGCAAAATTTTTGACACTGTATCATCGTATGCCGAGCTCTGCTGGTATCGATGCGGCGCCTGTTATTGCCGTAAGTATTCCGGAGCCGGGATTCATCCGCGCTGTTGAACTGGGACTTCGACTGAATACGATCGGATTGCTTTTCGGAATTGGTCTTGCGCTATTTATACTTATCGTCCGGCAGATCATTACAAGGCAATTCCGATTCGTACTTAAATTTCGTGACAGAATTTTCCTGATCGTGCTCGCGATCGCACTGCTTCCGCTTGTCATTGTGACGAACGTAACGCGTAATCTGCTCCGAGAGCCTGCGGCCAACGAAGAACGTGACCGACTCTCACGCGACGCGACCGTAATTACGGAGCGCATAGGTCATGAGATTGAATCTGGCGGCGCTCGTACGAATGGAGCCGCTTTTCAACGGGATGCTGTCGAACTCTCGAAGACGATCGGGCGCGATTTCAGCGTGTTCGATAGTCGAGGGCGCTTACTCGCGACGAGCCGACCGGAACTGTATGAATCGTCACTTATAGCAAGCCACTTATCGAGCGGCGCGATGTCCGCGGTCATGTTTGGTCATAAATCATTCTTTACGGAGCCGATCTCGATCGGTGACGAGGTCTTTCAGATCGGGTACCAACCCGTTCCTTCGCATGATGGAAACAGCGTTGAAGGTGTCGTAAGTGTTACGACTGTTGGCGATCAAACGCATTTCGAAGCAGAGATCGCGCGAACTACGAGCCTAATTTATGGTACCTTCGGTGCACTTGGGTTGGTCCTGATCGGTATCGGTGCGCTCTTTGCAGCACGTGTTGCTTCGCCGATCCTCACACTCATTCAAGCAACGGAACGCGTCGCCAAAGGCAAGCTGCACACATCAATTCGTGTGAGTCGTGAAGATGAGATTGGGGAACTGATGCACGCATTCAACGCGATGACCAGTGAACTGGAAAAGAGCAGACAACTGGTTGCACAAACAGAGCGCGAAGTTGCGTGGAAAGAAATGGCACGGCAAGTAGCGCATGAGATCAAGAATCCGCTCACACCGATGAAACTCTCGGTGCAACACGTCGAGCATGCACACGAAGCGAAGGATCCAAACTTCAACTCGATCTTTCGTCGTGTGATGAAAACACTTGGCGAACAAATCGATGTGCTCACTCGCATCGCGACAGAGTTTGCCCGATTTGGTGAGATGCCACGCAGAAAATATGCCTTCGTACCGGTGCGCAAAGTCGCTGAACGAGCTGTTGCGCTTTTTGATGCAGATCGCAATCGTATTCGCTTCGTGATCGATCTGAGCAAAGACCTACCGCCCGTGCATGTGGATGAAGAAGAATTTCGACGTGCGCTCGTCAACTTGATTCGCAATGCAATTCAAGCGATCGAAGGTTGGGGCGTGGTGGTTATTCGTGCGATGCAGCAAGGCGAGATGGTGCACATTGAGCTACTTGATACTGGCGGTGGTATGAATGATGAAACATTGGCAAAGGCGTTCGATCCGAATTTCTCGACGAAGACAAGCGGCATGGGACTCGGTCTCGCGATTGTAAAAAAGACCATCAATGATATGGGTGGTATCATTAGCGTTGAGAGCACGCTCGGTCACGGAACAAAGTTTACGATCGAATTGCCTGTTCGAGGAATTCCCGATATCGAAGAGGGGTAACCACTTTCGCGGCAGATCGCCAAATTGTTTGCGGACTAAAAGTTGAATCCGTAATTGATCGTTAGAAAGAGTCCGTTGAAATCAGTTAGGAAAACTCCCTGCGTACTCTCAAGACCCGGAGCCGGATAGGGGATTATGTAATAACGTAAGTTCGCACCGAACGTCGAGTGTTTGTCGATGCCGAAGTTTGCACCGAATCCGAGAAACCCACCACCGATCGCTTTGATCTTCGCATCTCCGAACGCGCTAAAGAATTCACGAGCACCGGGAGTCGTAAGAATAAATACCGGACCTGCACCAGCAGTGACGTATGGACGCAAATTCTCATTCAGCACATTTGCAAGCAACCGATATTGCGCACTGAGGATGAGAGGCAACACAAAAATGCGATTGATCTTAATCTCGGTTTGCAGACCAAACTCTTTCGGTCCTTTCGCTGTGCCGAAATCGAACGAGAGCAGCCCTGTTAACTCATTGCCAAATTTGTGGCCAAGAAATAAACCGCCGCCAAAGCCATAGTCACTGAAAAATGCGCTAAGCCCCCAGGTATTCTGAAAAAAATTGATGGCTACTTCATCCTTCTCGAGAAGTGGTCGTGGTGAGGTGAATATCATCGCAGTATCGCTTTGCTCAGTGGGTTGCACGCGATCACCGCCCCGATTCTGCGCACGTGCAGGTTGGCCAAGCATCGACAGCATCGCGAGAAGTGCTGTCATTCGAATTGTAATACGAAATAAATTGCGAACTCCCATAAATTTACCGGGTGGGCAGAGTAACTAAATATTCAATCTCATACCCATGTTACTAACTCCGAAAAATAGCGAAATAGTTACATTCTGAATTCGGACGCCTGTTCTACAATTTGTCGCGAGATACGTCAACTATCAATGAATTCGGAGAATAAAGGCCTTTAAGTAGTGGGTTTCCGGCATTCCGAGAAGCACCGGATGGTCAATTCCAGCACCACGTTCTTCCAGAATTGTGACCGGTCGGCGGCATTTTCTGGCAGCTTCCTGAAGCAGATCGATGAACATTTCACGAGTAAGATGATGCGAGCAAGAAGCTGTAAATAGAATGCCGTCGTGTCGGACTCGCTCCATTGCGGTCTGATTCAGTGTGAGATATGCCTTCCGAGCATTCGTCAGATCCTTCTTTGATTTAGCAAGTGCCGGCGGATCGAGGACGACAAGATCAAACATAGTCTGTGAATTCCTAAGATAGTCGAAGCAATCAGCTTCCACTGTGTTGACGCTCTTAGTAACCTTGTTTAGCTCGGCATTTGCTTTCACTTTTTCAAGCGCTGAGGCAGAAACGTCAACTGCGATGACATTCTTTGCGCCGGCTCGGGCGAGATTTATCGCAAATCCACCCTCATTCGTGAATAGATCAAGCGCTGAATCACCGGTTGAAACATAGTTTCGGAGCGTCGTTCTATTTTCCATCTGGTCCAGAAAGAATCCGGTTTTTTGCCCGGTCAATACGTCAATGGTGTAGCGTGTGCCTGCCTCGTCATGAATCTCCGTCTGGCTATCGGTACCTCGAACAATCGCATTCACGGGCTCAAGCCCTTCGAGCTTTCTGGTAGAGGAGAGGTTTTTCTCTACGATCGCACGAGGCTTGAACACGCGATCAAATATGCCAATGATCATTTCCTTTCGCGTCTCGAATCCTACGCTCGAGATCTGAAACGACAGAATATCGTTGTACTGGTCGAGAATAAGGCCGGGTAATAGATCGCTCTCGCCGTGAATAAGACGAACAGCATTCCGTTTTCCGAGCAATTGCCTGCGGCGATCAGCGGCCTCGAGAATCTTTTTTTCGAAGAATGCTTCGTCGATCGTGTCGTGCAATTCGCGTGAAATAATTCTCGCACTTATGAGCGAATGTGGATTGTAGAATCCAAGTGCAAACGCACCACCTTTTTCACGCACAAGCCTGACGACTGCGCCCGCAGCAATATCCTTTGGAATCGTGAGCAGCTCATTACTGAAAGCCCAAAGATGACCCGAAGTCAGTCGGCGTTCTTCATTCTTTCGAAGTGTGATCTCAGGGTAGATTGTCTCAGACATAAAGCTAACTCAAATAAAATGAAAAATAGTCGTCGAATTGTTCGGCGAAGGTGTTGAAAAGAATCTTCGCCATTTTGGATCGATGTAACGCTCGTCGGAACACCTTTCCATGCACGACCGTTTTGATGGAAATCCTACAAAGAAATTTGGTTACCGAGCATATCGGAATAGCCCGGATTACATATAGATCAAAGACTGAACATTATGCGCTCACGGTACCTGGTTCTTGCCCTTTGTGCACTATGCATTCTCTCCTTTTGCATCAATTCGTGTCAAAACCCGATAAATTCGCGCTTTACGACTGATTTCCACGATGCCTTCTCCGTAACTGTTCCGCCAACCTTACAAGAGGCGACGGATACAAGTTTCAATCTTTCTTATCCGGTCGCAGCAGAACTGGATTCGAACGGGACAAATAAGTCGATGGTGCTGTCGGCAATGCTGGAGCAGGCGCTCATATTCGGAGCCGATACTTTGTTTGATGTGTCGAACGTTCGATCAGCGCATCTGTATCTGAAGTCGGCGTCTCTCGCCGAAAAATTAGTTGCCGGAACCGATTCGGTGCCAAATTCCGCGGCTCGCGTTGTTGCTCTTCCGATACTTTCGAGCAACGTGACGCTGTTCTTGCAAGATAGTGCGCTCAGTTGGCGGATACAGCTTTCGCTGCGGCACAGTTCATCGAAGCCGACAATTCTCAAGTTTCAACCGAAGATTGCAATCATCGCGGATCAGTTTTAGGCTGTAGGCAAATTCACTAGTGTAATTCTTTTCGTATTCATGAGTCTTACCGAACCAGTGGAAGAAGTACTCACATATAAGTCGGCGGGTGTGAACATTGATGCGGGCGAGGAGCTTGTGCGTCGGATCAAGCCACTTGTCCGCTCGACGTTTCACGAACGAGTGCTGACAGACATCGGTGGTTTCGGGGGTATGTTCGATGCTCGATTTCCGGAGTTGAAGTTTCCTGTACTCGTATCGAGCACCGATGGCGTTGGCACAAAACTCAAAGTTGCGATCCTTGCCGATAGGCACGACACCGTCGGCGAAGATCTTGTGAATCATTGCGTTAACGACATTCTTGTTTGTGGTGCACGCCCACTTTTTTTCCTTGACTATTTCGCCACCGCGAAGCTCAGCGTGGAAAAGGGCGAAGCCCTGATCTCAGGCTTCGTGCGAGGTTGCAAGCAAAATGGATGCGCACTCATCGGCGGTGAGACTGCGGAGATGCCCGGTATTTATCAAGAAGGGGATTACGATCTTGCTGGGACGATCGTCGGAATTGTCGATAAGGAGAAAATTTTTAATCGTGATAGTGTTGCTTCGGGTGACATCTTGATCGGCTTGAAGAGCAATGGATTGCACACGAACGGTTATAGTCTTGCTCGCAAAGCGCTCCTTACGAAATATTCGGTCACGGACAAACCGACAGAACTGAATGGTGAGAGTATTGCTGATGCACTTTTGAAAGTGCATCGCTCGTATCTCGCTCCGATCGCGCAATTGCTTGAGCGATTCTTACCTGGTAAGGAGATACATGCATTGAGTCATATCACGGGTGGCGGTATCGTCGGTAACACTTCGCGTGTCTTACCCGATGGATTACAACTCGAGATCGACTGGAAAAGCTGGCAACGGCTTCCGATCTTTGATCTCATCCAAAAGTCGGGCAACGTTCCGGAAGAAGATATGCGTCGCGCATTTAATTTGGGAATTGGCTTCATTGTTTTGGTGTCTCCGGATGCGGCGAGCGATGTGCTTGCAGCGCTTGAGGTTGCCGGTGAGCCTGGAATCGTGATGGGAAAAGTCGCATCAATCTAATCTGGCCGTTATCGCCACAAACAAACCCTGCGTGGAAACGACCACTGCCCGCATGAGTGAAATTACGGATGAGATACTCGACCGTTCGCTCGGCGAGCACTTCGGTCTCGCAACATTCCGCCCGATGCAGCGAGAGGCCATTCGTTCGGTGCTCGATGGCCGCGATGCTCTGGTTGTAATGCCAACCGGTGGAGGCAAGTCGCTTTGCTATCAACTACCAGCGTTGCTTTTGGATGGGGTCGCGATTATCGTCTCGCCGCTTATCGCTCTGATGAAAGATCAAGTGGATAATCTTAAACAGCACGGCATTCCGGCCGTCGCGCTGAACAGCACGATGAGTTTCTCCGAGATGCGAGGGACAATCGGTCGGGCCGAGCGTGGTGATCTCAAGATAATTTTTGTCGCACCCGAACGTCTCGAGTCAACGCTCTTCAAAGAAGAACTACAACGTTTGAAGGTTAGCTTTATCGCAATCGACGAAGCGCATTGCATCAGTGAATGGGGACATGATTTTCGAACGAGCTATCGTCGCATTCCTGAACTCTATAAATCCTTTCCCGATGGTCGACCTTCGATCATCGCACTCACCGCAACTGCAACTCCGGAAGTGCGTGCTGATATTCTTAGAATGCTCGACCTCAAGGAGCCGCTCGAGATCGTAACCGGCTTCGATCGTCCAAATATTTACTACGGTGTCTTGACCGAAAGTAACAAGTTCGCCCGACTCGCGGATCTCGCAAAGCAGACCTCGCCTCAAAGCATGATCGTCTACACGGCTTCGCGACTTTCGGCTGTAAAAACCGCCGATGCACTTCGTGCGAACGGTTATCGCGCTGCGCCATATCACGCCGGTCTCTCGGCCGATGAGCGAAAAAGCACGCAGCAGAAATTCCGTTCGGATGAGATAGCAATCATTGTAGCCACGAGTGCTTTCGGAATGGGAATAGACAAGCCCGATATTCGAGCCGTGGTGCACTTCGAGATCCCGGCTACGCTCGAAGCGTATTATCAGGAATCTGGAAGAGCAGGTCGAGATGGTGCGAGGGCCTTTGGGATTTTGCTATTCGATCTTAATGATGCACGCAAGTTGGAACATCGCATTCGCGCAAATTTTCCGACGGAGCCTGAGTTGCGAGCGGTCTATGGTGCGTTGCACGACATCGTGAGCAATGCAGTCGGTTCGATCTATGAGAGGCTTGTCGTGGTTAACAGCGTGGATATTCTTCGATCGATTCCAAAGCCATCGGCTTCGATCGAACGCATTCTGGATATTCTCGAAGAGCTTGGCTACGTGAAGAATATGCGTCCTGGCTCGCTCAACCTAAAACCGCGAGTGCAATTTATTGCAAGCAAAAGAAGGTTGGAGGAGATCGCATTCACTTCGAAGAGTCCGGCACTCAAGACAACGCTCTCCGGCTTAATGCGCACACTTGGTGCCGAAGCTTTCGAGCGTGAGATGTTTTTGGATGAGATACAATTTCAGCGAGCGCAACACTTGGAGTCAACCGAGTTTGTACAGGCTATTCGTTCGCTTGAATCGCTCGGTGCAATTCGGTATCTCGTGCAGCCAAAACCGAAACAGGGCTCGTCAGTCTTTACGATTCAACTTATAGGAGAACGCTACGCTACGGCACGTCTCCCGATCCCGTTTGGACATCTTGAAGATCGAATGAACCGTGCGCTCGCAAAACTTTACGGAATGATTGAGTATGCCAGAGAGTGGAAGTGCAGACGAAATACGATTCTAAGTTATTTTGGCGAACGGCCATCAAGCGCGAATTGTGGAAGATGTGATGTTTGTGTGAAGCAATTGGAAGGAATGGAATTGACATTATGAATATGAACGACAATCTGACTAAGGGCATAGGACTAATGAGGCATATAGGTTTTGGAAGGTTTTCCGTATACGTCCTATCGGCCTTATGTGTCCTATTCGTCCCATCCACGAAGACTATCGCTCAGTCGGATAATAGCGTGCGAGTCCTGATCGTGACGGCTCATCCGGACGACGAGACCGCATTCGCAGGCTCTGTGTACAAGATCACCCACGATATGCACGGCCGTGTTGATTATGCACTCATCACGAATGGCGAGGGCGGATACAAGTACTCCACACTCGCCGAAGCATACTATGGTCTTGAACTTACCGACGAAAAAGTTGGCCGTGAATATTTACCCACGATCCGAAAACAGGAGCTGATGAATGCCGGAAAAATTCTTGGCGTTCGGAATTATTATTTCTTTGATCAGAAGGATCATCGCTATACCATCAATCCTCACGAAGCGCTCGATAGTATTTGGGATGTACCACTCATTCAGCAACGACTGCATGACATATTGATCGCAGGTCAGTATGATTATATTTTCTGTTTGCTTCCTACAGATTCGACCCACGGACACCACAAAGGTGCTACCATTATGGCACTTACCGCTGTGAGCAAGTTACCCGATGGTGTGAAGCGCCCGGTCGTTCTCGGCGTCGACGACTCCCGGAAGAGTGATACGATTCTTAAACATTACAATGGACTTGCTGACTATCCGATCACCATTCCGAACAAGACTGCGCCAATTTTCCACTTTGATCGATCGGTAAAATTCGGTTATCACGATGTACTCAGTTACAAGATGATAGTTAATTGGGAAATCGCTGAACACAAATCGCAAGGCACGATGCAGATGGATCTAAATGGAGCCGACTTAGAAAACTTCTACTTCTTTGCCTTGAATGATGTGGCGAAGATCGAGAAGACGCGAGCATTCTTCGCCGAACTCGCAGTGCTGCACTACCCGAAGAAGACCTACTGAGTCACAGCCACAAAAATCTAAGATGGCGACAACTCCTGCGAAGTTAGAACGCGGCCTCGGACTCAAAGAGGCCGCTGCCCTTAACATGATCGACATGGTCGGGATCGGACCATTCATCGTGATACCACTCGTCATCAAAACGATGAACGGTCCGCAGTGTATTCTCGCTTGGGTTGTGGGCGCATTGCTTGCACTTGCGGATGGCAGTGTTTGGGCTGAACTCGGAGCAGCGATGCCGGAAGCAGGTGGAAGTTATGCCTTTCTCCGACAAATATATAATCCGAAGACGTGGGGAAAACTCATGTCATTTCTTTTTATCTGGCAGACTGTCATTCAAGCTCCGCTTGTTGTAGCTTCGGGTGCCATCGGATTCTCGCAGTACATGACGTTTCTGGTACCGATGACAGATATCGAGAAGAAAGTCGTCTCGGGACTCCTGATCATTCTACTAACCGCACTACTCTATCGCAAAACCGCCACGCTCGGAAAAATATCTATCTTTCTTTGGGTAGGGGTGATCGGAACGATAATTTGGATCATCGTCGGTGGCATCACACATTTTGATTCGAAGTTAGCTTTTGATTATCCAAAAGGCGCATTTGAAATTACTCCGGCATTCTTTGTGCTGCTCGGAATGGCGAGCGTCAAAACGGTTTACACCTATCTCGGCTATTACAACGTGTGTCATCTCGGTTCGGAGATCAAGGATCCGGGACGCGTGATACCGAAGAGTATTTTTATATCCATATTCTTTATCGCTGCGCTCTATCTAACGATGCAGATGAGTGTGCTCGGAGTGATACCTTGGCGCGAAGCGATGCAATCGGAGTTCATCTTTAGCACCTTTATAGAAAAACTGTATGGTCATAGTGCGGCGAGTTTTGCAACGCTATTGATACTTTGGATCGCGTTCAGTTCACTCTTCGCAGTATTATTCGGCTATTCGCGCATTCCATACGCGGCAGCAGAGGACGGAGCATTCTTCAAGATATTCGCTAAAGTACACCCGACGAAGCATTTTCCACATGTATCGCTTCTGATCTTGGGTGGAGTGGCATTTGTCTTTAGCTTACTCTTTCGCTTGAGCGCAGTTATCACGGCGATCGTGGCAATGAGGATTTTGGTGCAGTTCATCGGGCAAGCGGTAGGCGTGATACTCTGGCATCGACGTACGCCGAAGGAAAAACTTCCTTTCAAGATGTGGCTTTTTCCGATTCCGGCTGTTCTCGCAATTATTGCTTGGGCCGGACTATTTCTCTCGGTCGAATGGCAGTTTGAGGTCGCAGGGCTCGGCGTGATATTGACGGGAGTCCTGATCTTTTTATTTCGGGCAAAACGAAACGGAGAGTGGCCGTTGGCCAGTTCTCTTGCGGTTCAGCGGTCCGGTGGTTGATCGAGTCTAAATAAAGTAGGTCATTTCGCGCAACAACTTCGCAGATTGCGTGTTTAAGAGTTGTCTAAAACAATTGGAAACTAAGAGAACGGATTATGAAGGTACGGTTGCTGGATATCTGTCACGCTCGCTCCGGCGATAAAGGTGACGCTGCGAATGTAGGATTAATCGCCCGTGAGGAGCGCTATTATCCACTCATTAAAAAGGTAGTAACGCGAGCAGTCGTGAAAAGGCATTTTAAGGGGATTTGTTTTGGCCCAGTCGAGCGCTATGAACTGCCAAATCTCTGGGCGCTAAATTTTCTTCTGCATAACACACTCGGTGGGGGAGGAACAGTAAGCCTGAAACAGGATGCGCAAGGGAAGACACTCGCCGCAGCACTTCTCCGACTTGAGATCGAAGTTCCGATTGCATTGCTTCGAGCCCCGACGAAGACGAGCAATTCGGTGGCAAAAAAATCTCCGGCGAAAAAATTAGCAACAAAGAAAACAGCCACAAAGAAATTAGCGGCAAAGAAGTTAGCAGCAAAAGCAACTCCCGCGAAAAAGCGAGCCGCAAAACCAGCGGTTGCAAAAAAGAAGGCGCCTAAGAAAAAATAATTGAAGCACGGATTGGTCATGAAGTCAAAACTAAATCTCTCGCTCGCTCTCATTTTGGTTTTTCTGGGGATCTCCAGTTGCACGAGTCAGCCGGTGGATATCACTCCTCCTGCTGTTTCGGGAAAAGCGTTGATCTATGAATTCGATGCCGCAAATCTTCGGCACCTCCGAACGGGTGAGTATTATATGTTGTGGCTCAAGAGTGATACGAGTAGCGCTTGGAAGCGAGCGGCAGTTTTTCCGGAGACGAGTTTACGCCAAGGCGATTCAACTACGATCATTCGCTCGATCTCTTTTACACCGCGATCGGCGGTGGTGTATAGTGCACTTGTATCGGTTGAGATTGACACTAACTCTTCGGTGCCGACAACCTCACTGATTTCATCAAGTGTCCCCCTCAATACAACGCAGAAGAGCTTTCAATTGACAACCGTCGGGGGATCGGGAGTTGGGGGGTTCAATGCGCTTTCGGGAGTCGCGACGTTTACAACTAAGTCAGTCGATACAACACGTGCGCAGCATGAGTTTTATTTGATGACACTTTTAGG
>JBDTCS010000223.1:0-3357 GCA_039923455.1 Kapaibacterium sp. (SeqCode)
CACGCGTTGCACAAAACCTTGCCCGTGTTCCAGAAGCGCTTCCAACTGTTCTAGACTATCGACTTCTACTTCGATCGGAATGCGTTTGTGATCCGGATCTTCGAAATACTCCTTGAGCTTATTGATTACGTGCTGGATACTTCCACCACTCGCCGCAATATGATTATCTTTCACAAGTATCATATCTGAGAGTGCGTAGCGATTATTCGTAGCTCCACCAATTCGGACTGCGTATTTATCGAACGGTCGCAGCAGCGGGGCAATCTTACGAGTATCGATAATTATGGCTCCGGTGCCCGCGACGGCATCTACATATTCGCGCGTCAGCGTTGCAATCCCCGACATGCGCTGCAAAAGATTCAGCGATACACGCTCGGCTGTCAGAAGCGTTCGCATTCTTGCACTCACACGAGCGATTCGTTCTCCGACCGAAACATGCTCGCCATCTTCTTTGAATACTTGATACCCGAGATCGGGCGAAGTCTCGCCGTTCTGCATCTCGAGGATCGCGAAGGTCTGAAGTGCATAGTCGATACCGGCGATGATACCGCTCGCTTTCGCAACATAGAATGCGGTACCATCCATATCGAATGGAACGGTTGCGGCGGTTGTCGGATCGCCTTTGCCTGCGTCTTCTACAAGTGCAATGCGAATGCGTTGGCGTTCAAGATCAGTAAGTGTTATGGACATGTCGTGTTGCTACTAAAAATTGTTGATTGCATCAATGTACGCTTTCGGCGGACGAGCGGGCTTCCCGGTTAGCTTGTTCACGAATACCAGAGTCGTCTCGCCGTTGGCGATAAGCGTGTTTGCTTCGCCTGTTCGAATTTCATAGTGTATCACCAATCGCGGTGAAGGTTCACGCGGCATCGTCGCTCGAATGCTAAGCATCTCATCATATTTGGCACCGCTGAAATAGGAAGCCTTCGCTTCGACGACAGGAAGCTGAAAGCCGGACTCCTCGATTGCAACATAGGGCAACCCGCACGCGCGCAACATTTCTGTTCGCGCGACTTCGAAATATTCGAAATACTTTGCGTAGTACACGATACCCATATTATCGGTGTCGGCGTAGCGGACGCGAAGCGTTGTCGTGTGTTCGATCATTGCTGGACTCACTCCATTGGTGGCTCTTGGACAGGACTAATCGAAGCACTCGGTTCTTCGAACTCCCGCGGCTCTTCAAGGGTACTCGCAAACGATGCTTCGTGTGGAACTCTGTGCGATTCTAACTCGCTCACGAGTCGTTCAAATGCGCTAAAGAGATCGAACGCCTGTGGGTCGTCAAGCTTCCTTCGCACCATGTCGAACGGCGAAGCCGGAAGATCTTCCAGTGCAAAATAAATAAAGGGCAGCGGATGCTTCAGCGCATCGAAGCGCCAAATGCCAGAGTGTTGCTTGGTAAGGACTTCACCAACATACGCACCGAGTACTATCAAGGGATCATCGATGACGCGATCGGGTGGCTCGGTACTCGTTACTGCTGCGATAGATTCTTGCTCGTGTGATTCAGAATCCGTCAATTCTATAACCGGTGACGGCTCGATCATCGGCGCAGGCACGCCGAACGGAAAAAGCTTTGTATGCCAGTGAAGTGTGAGTGCGTCATCCAGCAAATGCAGGCTTTCGTCGGAGTAATCAAGTTGAACACCGAAGGCATCGCTCGTACTCGCACGTGCGATCTCTGCCGAGCGCGGCATACGAGCAATCATAGCGTTTACGGCTGACGACTTCTCCGCGCTTCTCGCTTCCGTTGCGCGACGTTGTGCCGAACGGCTGAATGCAAGAATGGATAGTCCGAGCAAGATGAGAAGTACACTATCGATCGGTGTCATCAGAAGTGGGAGCGTTCAGAGATTAGTAACACATCCTTAAACTCCACTCGAAACAGACTTCGCATCATGAATCGAGAACGACGAGACGACCTCGATCTCGGATTCTTGCCACACACCCATGCGAGAAAATTTCTCTGTGCGACGTTCGAGGGCGGTGTGTTGCCCTACGCGGTCGATCTCTTGCAACTCTTTGAGTTCGCTGATGAGTATTGATTGCAATATTGCATACATCGCCTCCGGTGCTCGATGCGCTCCACCGGGTGGCTCGGGCACAATGCGGTCGATCAATCCTTCCGATAGCAAATCTGTTGCCGTGAGCTTCAATGCTTCTGCAGCTTGCTCCTTAAAATTCCAGTTGCGCCAGAGTATCGACGAGCACGATTCCGGTGCAATTACAGAGTACCATGTGTTTTCGAGCATCATCACTCTATCGCCGACGCCGATTCCGAGTGCGCCACCCGAGGCACCTTCACCAATAACGACAACAATGATCGGCACTTTAAGCTTCGCCATCTCAAAAAGATTGCGAGCAATCGCTTCGGCTTGTCCACGCTCTTCGGCTTCAATGCCTGGAAATGCTCCGGGTGTATCGAGCAACGTGACGACCGGACGGCCAAACTTTTCAGCGAGTTTCATCAAGCGTAGCGCCTTGCGATAACCTTCCGGATTTGGCATTCCGAAATTACGATAAACGTTTTGCTTGGTGTCTCGACCTTTCTGGTGGCCTATCCACATCACACTTCCAATCTCTTCGAGTGTTCCGAATCCCCCGACGATAGCCGGATCATCTCGGAATGTTCGATCGCCGTGCAATTCTATAAAGTCCCTTGAGAATGCATTGATGTAATCGAGCGAATAGGGACGATCAGGGTGACGTGCAAGTTGGACACGTTGCCAACGTGTAAGATTTTTGTAGATCTCTTCGCGCAATTTTGACGCGCGCTCCTCCAAGGATTGGATCTCCGAGGCAAGACCCAGCGAAGGCGACATGTTGCGCATATCCTCGATTTTCTGCTCGAGTTCTGCGAGAGGCTTTTCAAACTCCAACACTGTGCTTGCCATAATATTAAGTTTAGAACTTTGGTATCAGGTCGTCCGGATAAGCCGAACGACGGCTCACAATATCGATCTACGATCGCTCCTCGTTTTATTTAAGACTGAATACGACCTTAAGCTCAACATGCTTCGCGAGCGCACGCATGTTAAATCCTCCACCACCCTCACGCTCCATCTCTTCCATTCCGCGTGCACCGCCGGCCTCGACATTGCCAACCGAGATGATCTCGCCAAGTGTGGCACCGATCTGCTCCGCGAGCTCTTTCGCTTTGTCCTTCGCGTCCGAGATTGCGGAGCTTGTTGCAGCTTCTTCTAATTGATCCTGCTTCTTCATTCCAAAAGAGCCGATCGTGACGTTGCTTGCGCCGGATTGTGTAGCGACATCCAGAATACGGGGCAAGGATGCAATGTCCGTCAGTCGAACATCGAGTGGCGTCATCAAATGATAGCCGACCAACTTTGGTGC
>JBDTCS010000224.1:0-4363 GCA_039923455.1 Kapaibacterium sp. (SeqCode)
TTACGGAGCATGACCCAACAACGCCGGATATGCAATACCCCGATCACGGTCCGCAGTATCGCTCGGTAATTTTTTATCGTGATGCTTCACAACAGAAACAAGCAGAAGATTATATCGCGTTACTCGCTGCCCGCAAAACATTTGGTGCACCGATCGTAACGGAAGTAGTACCCTTTACCAAGTTTTATCAAGCGGAGGACTATCACTTGCGTTACTGGCGCCATCACAAAAACGACGGTGGATACATCACAAGTGTGACCGGCGCAGAGATCGAAAAATTCCGAAAGGATTTTCCCGATCTGGTGAAATAGAAGGTGCTCGAATGCGCGATCAAATTGGTCGTGCATTCATTCAATCGAAGAATTCTTAATTCAAACAGCATGTCTAAAGCGTTTGCGTTGCTGTTTGCAATGGGGCTCGGAATTGTTTGTGGATGTAATACGCCGGAGCCCGTTCAAAAATCCTCTCTGTTAAGCGATGGCTACGTCGCGTTTTCGATCAACGGGAATTCGTATCACATATTGGATAGCCTTGTGCAAGGAAATCCCGTGAGCGCGCTTTTGAGTGGGTCGTATGGAACCCATGATTCCACGCTCGTGATCGGTGCGTACGCTGAGGCGGAGCTACGCATCGAGATTCGTGATTGCACGGATACTGGACTTTATGCACTTTCTTCGTCGGATGAATCGTATGCGACGGTTTACGATGAAGGCGAGTGGTCCACTGATGAAGACTATCAAGGTGAGGTCCATCTCACGGAGCTGGATACTGTCCAAGCCGTAGCGAGCGGTACATTCAGTTTTGATGCCGTCACGACAAAACACTCCGAGCCCGACACGGTGCATGTGTTCGGAAAATTCTATCATGCACCCATCCCTGTTAGTAGGGGGAAATAATCGACGGCTTATTTTGCTGGAGCCGGCATTTCGCGAGTGTGGCAATTGCCGCATCCGAATCCTGTCTTGGTCTGCATCGTCCACTCTGGCTCACCAAGCATCGCGGCCATCTTGGGCTTGACAGTCGTACTCATAAATTTCAGGATGACCGAATCCTTCTGCATCATCTTGCTAAATCCATCCGGCCCGCCGGGAAGTTTGTAAAGTTTCGGATTGGGCATTTTGAACGTGCCATCTTCCGCTCCTTCGCCGTGACACGTTTTGCAATTGAATTTCTCAAACCGCGTTGCATCAAAGTGTTGAAATTCGTCACGCATTGTCGGAAGCACGGTGTGCTTCATGAACGCTTTGCGCTGACCGGGGGCCATGTCCTTCCACGCTTGCACCGAATCCCCGGCTGAACCATGCGGAGCACGGACAGCTCTCATGCTGGCAGCAGCTTCCGGATGCATGCCGCCATTCGTAAAAATGATGTTCACGAAACTTACCAATACCACAGCACCCAATACTCCAAGTATCAACTTTGTTTTCATCGGTTCGCTTCTCCCAAAAATAATAATTGCAGACATAATAACCACGAACGTTCGGCGAAAGTGACAACAGCGATTTCAAGCCCAATATTTCCAGGAATGGAGACACCTGATAAGAAAATTGTCGGAATGTGCTACACTCATAATGCAATACACCGGAGCGAGAATGCGACCCGGCATAGCTTATGGCGGATTTCGTTAATTTTTACCGAATCGCATCGTGGGGTAGTATCCATGATTCGGAGACGCGTGTAACCGAAGTGCCGCTCCTGTGTTTACTAAGGGTACCACAAAACTCTGAACACTACTATGACCCTTCGGATATTTCTTGGCATTCTCGCACTTACAGTTTACGCAAACACCTACGCGACAACTTGGCAAGTCGGCGCTACGCGCACCTACAAATCGCCGAGTAAGGTGATGTCACTGGTTGCGAGTGGTGACACCGTTGCTATCGATTCCGGACTCTATTCCGGCGATGTTGGAAATTGGACCAAAGATAATCTCGTCATTCGTTGCACTGTGGGTTACGCACATTTGGATGCGAAGGGACAAAGCGCAGGTGGCAAAGCTATTTGGGTTGTGCAAGGCAAGAACACGTACATCGAAGGCATTGAGTTCTCCGGTGCGACCGTTCCGGATATGAACGGTGCGGGCATTCGGCAAGAAGGAATAGGCCTCGAACTCCGGCGCTGCTATTTTCATGACAATCAGGATGGTGTGCTTGCTGGTGATAACGCGACGAGCGATATTCTGTTTGAGGCCTGTGAATTCGCTCGCAACGGTGCGGGTGATGGTTATAGCCACAATATGTATATCAATCACGTGCATAGTTTCACGCTAAAATTTTGCTACGTGCACGAAGCAAAAGTGGGTCACAATGTGAAGAGCCGTGCTTACAATACGTATATTCTCTACAATCGAATTATCGATGCCGAGACTGGAACTGCGAGCTACGATATCGACTTGCCGAATGGTGGACGTGCGATCGTGATGGGTAACTCGATCATGAAGGGACCGAAAGCCCAAAACAAAATGCTCGTCAATTATGGCGCTGAGGGTTTGAGTAATCCCGATACCGAACTCTACGTAATAAACAATACGATGCTCACCGAACTGGGAAATACTACGTTCGTTAGGATAGCAACAGGAACTCCGCTCGCACGAGTGATGAACAATATTTTTGCTGGCGCCGGGACGCTAATAAGTGGCACCGCCGATACCGCGACAAATATTTATTCGGCCGATACCACGTTCTTTCATTTTCAGGATGTGAAGCAATATGATTACCGGCCTTCGGCACAAACGCCAGGGATGCCATACGCTTCTACGGCCGGTAGTACCAAAGGTTTTGCGCTCACGCCTAATGACGTGTATGTTCATCCACTCGATAGCGGGAAACGTGGTGACCTGATTCCTGCGGGCATTGGCGCTTATCAAACGATTCCGAAAAATGGTGTCGGTCGAACAAACGATCTTGCAACTGCAAATGCAATCAACATTCCGAATCCGTTTGATAGATTGACCGAAATCATTCTCCAAACCGCAACTCCGTCTCAGAGTGTTATGCTTCAGATCTTTGATGAACGAGGTGCGATGCTCGAGGGAAGAATGCTACATGTGCAGAACAATAGAGTTCGCTTTGAGCGAGAAAATATCTCGAGTGGTATCTATCTTTACACCGTGCACTCGCTTGCGGGAGTGGAACTTGCCAGAGGAAGATTTGTAATTCAAAACGAAAGATAACCTATGCACGCAAAGAAGCCGGAGAAGTTTCCCCGGCTTCATACAAAAAATGCTCAAGACTTAGTTCTGTCCGTGCAGCGCAACTTTATTTCCTTCCGAGTCAATAAAGAATGCCATGTAACCGATCTCAGGAGAAATCTGCGTCTTCGGCATAACAACCTTTCCGCCCGCAGGCTCGATGCGATCGATCACACTTTGAATAGATGGATTGGCGTTCAAATAAATGATCGCTCCATCTTGTGATGGCTTATGCATTTGGCTCTGCACCACTGCGCCCGATGCCTTACCGTTGCCCATGTCGGCGGGGAAGCCAACCATCTTCATTCCCATCATTTCCGGATACGGCTCCATCTGCACAGCAAAAACCTGCTCGTAAAACTTCTGTGCACGCGAAACATCTACTGCCGGAATCTCAAACCAGTTGAGAGCATTTGTTGTCTTGTCCATTGTGGTAACTAAGTAAAATAATAATGCGTGAAACGCAAGTAAGTGAATAATAAAAGTCAACCGAGAAAGAGAGTACAAAAATAGGAATCGGTGCATGAGTCATGCCGAAATATGGCGCTCTCCGGTCCGACACTCCTTCGCTCTCTTCACCTCTATGACGAATGAGAGGGCAAATCTTGGACAAAGATTCGTTAAGGCTTTGTTACTTTTCTAGGCCGCAAGCTCGAAAGCTTCCAATTGCTTCAAATTTGGCCTTACGAGGTCATAAATTCCACCAGCGAGCTTACGCTCACTGGCGGTTGCATGGCTATCTTCGGACGATAACCTGTCGAGTGCTTGCGGTACCTTCGGCGCTACTTGTTCGTAAATAGTAGGTGCCGTTCGTAAGGCCTGAAAGATCTATTTGGATCGTCTCGTCGGTCGTACTTGCATTCAGTCGAGTTCGGCCGAGAGCATCGAAAAGTGTGTAGGCAATTAATGCGTGGAGTGCGTTATTGAGTCGGACACGTATGGAACTCGTCGCGGGATTTGGGTCGATGCTCAAAACCGAGTTCAGCGGAACGCCATGCATGAAATGCAAGAGCGTCGAATCACCGCACGAGTAATTTCGCGAGATGAGAACCGTATCATTCGTAGCTGTTTGTCCGAGGCAAGCTTTACTCGAAGCTCCGATCGTTGCATAGTTCAACACTACACTCGCACGACTTGAATCGGTGAGCTCGAGCGAGCAGCGCAACCAACCGA
>JBDTCS010000225.1:0-32197 GCA_039923455.1 Kapaibacterium sp. (SeqCode)
AGCGTTGCTTCGCCAACGAGTTCGTACTTCTTCCCGTCCTCGGCTTGCAAAAACCAGCAGCCACCCTCGATATCCGAGTGTGTCATGTTTCCTTCGATAGCCACTTCCTTCTCGGCATGCGCAACGCGCACAAAACCTCCGAGTGTGAGCAGCATAAGGATGAGGTAAATATTTTTTAGCATAATGTTTGTCATTTTGTGTCGTCCAAATATCGGCGCGATCTCCGTTCTGGCTTGTTTCAGATATTGTGCCACATCCGAAGTGCATCCCAGCCCATACAAAAGCATGTATTTTCGAGAAACATTCGTTCATTCTCCGATCCAATTTTTGGGCATTAATTTGCCACTTGTAACCATTAGGGCCCTCAGTGGTTCTTAGATAGATGAAACACCACGTAGCATCTCTGCTCCGATTCGCAATCTTCTGTGCGCTTCTCCTTTTGATTGGAGTGAGTTGTTCATCTGTTGCCTTTGCGCAGCTTGGATTCCCAAGTCAGATGTTCGATCCTGATTGCTACTTTCCACAAGTTGGGACTCCCGGTGAGATTGATACAATTTATGGTTCGGTGCCTTATCAAGAGCTTGGGAATCATCTTTGTGGGATTGGTCCGGCTCCCGGAGAAAAATATAATCGGATCGTCTTTCAGGGTCTTGCACCGATTGCCGATACCAGTTCACACATTCCTGTTGAGCCATCCGATGTATTTCAGGGAGGCTCCAGTTTCCGACTCAATGCTTTGCATTCTATTGCAAAACTTGGCATTGAAATGCCATATTGCCAGTTCGCTCATTTACGGTCGAAACAATACCTCGATGCCGTCTACCATGCGGGAGGCGGTGTGTTCATATACTGGTCCAATGATAATGGGACCTACGATACGAACCGGGTCACGGAACTTCATGGAGGAACGCGAGAAGCTCCGATCTATCTCCCTGATGGAGTCCCAATTGTTGGCAACTTTAGCCACGATAGCACGGATGATATTTTGATGTTTTGGGACTCTGCATACTTTCCCAAGGCTTATCTTTCCTGGTATGATGGACAAAAGCTTTTTGGGAAGGACACAGCATTCGCAGATTCGACAATATACTTTGATACCATTGGACCCTACAGCGGAGGGGAAGTTCGGGCAGGCAGAGCGGCTGACTATCGTGGGACGGGTAGGACTTCGTTTATCGGCGGCGATTATTATCTCAATGCTTACTTTTTTGCAAACGATCCGCCATTCAGTGTCTCTGGATTCGCACACTCGATGAAGACGGATACCCTATGGACGCACCGAGAAAATCCTCAGCTTGGAATAAAGCCACGAATGGGAGCACAAATTTATGCCAATTCGATCACCATGCCCTTATTTCCCAAGGCCTCCGGTGACCACTCAGTGGACTTTCTTACTCTCCAATTCGATTCTCTTGATAAAGCTAATAACTATCCGGAGCATATTTACTGTTTCAAAGGGGGCCCTCAGTTCGGGACCAAAAGATTCTACCTCGATAGCGCTGATTATATTCTTCATACGCCTCAGGAGTTCAACATCCCCGGTTTTGGACTTGATGAGTTCGGCATGCACAACTGCGGTGATATGACTGGCTCTGGATATAATGTGCTCGAACTCTATGGTGAATATGGTAATGCGCTCAATTCATTTTTTTTCTTTTATGTGACTGGTAAAGCTCTGGATTCGAGAGTCGATATGGCTTATGAAATCGATCCGGATGGAGGTGGCCTGCTCGATACCTTGACAGCAGATGGTGACCACCTTGAAGATGTAATTATCGGAATGCCTGGGTATAACTCGTATGCCGATGCACAAAATAATAGACTTTCCCTCGGCACAATTCATGTTGTTCACGGCTCGAAACAAATTCCGGTGCATTTGAATGCTCAATTCGATGTGGCTCAAGCGCAAACTCAAACTGCCACGATAGAGCTATATCCAAATCCGGCAAAAGATAATGCTTCGATTATTCTTCGCGGGCTGGAAGGAGAGGAAGTTTCGATTCATGTACGTGATGTTTTGGGCCGAGACGTTTACCACGCAAAACATCGCTCCACCAGCAATGCGGAAGTCTATCGAATGGATGTATCGAGCCTTAGCGCTGGTAGTTACTCCTTTCAAGTGCAAGGCTCGAAGAACTTTGTCTCCAAACTCACAATTGTAAAATAGATTTTATTTTTTCCATGACCGAATGCTTAGTATCTTCCTTCGCACCATGTCAAGTCAGCCGCTGATCACACACGTCAATCCTCCGAAAATCCCCGAGAGCTTGTTTCCAATCGGAGGTTTCAATGTTAGTTCATTGATGACAGTTCAACGAATTCAAACCCCAAAGGCAAATCCGATAACGTGGGGTTAGATTACCAGATTGGAGCGAACGGAGCATATTCGATAAGAGGCTGCAATTCGTCTTCATTCAATTCTCATGATCAGCCGAACGGATTGTTCTCTATTCAGTTTATAGCATTGTGCGATCTCCGTTCGTGGCACATGGCCCGAACGTTTTGTATATTTAAGCTTCCAAAACGAACACCCGATGTTGGGTGCTTGAGCCAAATAAGCGTATTTATCGATCCATGACCCAAGATCCATTTGCCGATAAGCTTCCTCCGAAAGAATATTGGGGAGAACGCGTCTACACCAAAAAGGCGCTGCAATATCCCCAGACCCTGAACGCTGCCTATGAACTATTAGAACGCAATTGCCAGCGAGGAATGCGTGGCAAAACTGCGATCTACTATAAAGATCTGGTGATTACGTACGGGCATTTGTCGAGCGTTGTGAACCGAATGGGAAACGCACTGCGTAAGCTCGGAGTCGAAAAAGGCGATCGTGTGATGCTTCGTTTTCCGAACACGCCAACTGCTGTCGCCGCTTGGCTTGCAACGCTTGAGATTGGCGGAGTCGCCGTGATGATCATGCCGATGTTGCGTGCACGCGAGATTTATTATCGGACGAATGACTCCGGATGCAAATTAGTGCTTTGCGATGTCAATTCTATCGATGAAGTTCGCAAGGCTGAACCGATGATGGATACGGTTAAGAAGATTCTCGTCTGCGATGGCGAAGATAGCGACTACGAATCCTTCGAGAATTTATTCGTGAACGAAGACGAGTGGCTTGAGCCTGAAGTGCTATCGCGTAATGATCTGGCTTTGATCGGATATACTTCCGGCTCGACGGGCGATGCAAAAGGGACGGTACATTTTCAAGATGACGTACTGGCAATCGCTGATGCGTATGCGGCTTCGGTGCTGCGTCCGAACGAGAACGATATTTTTACCGGTCATCCCTCACTCTCGTTTACATTCGGTTTGGGTGGCTTGCTCATTTTTCCGTTTCGCGTCGGAGCGAGCGTTGCGTTGCTCGATCACTTTACACCGGAGAACATGTTAAAGACTATCGTGGATTACAAAGCTACGATTGCCTTTTGCGCACCAACCTGTTACAACATGATGATGCGGCTCGATGCCGATGGAACCTACGATCTTTCAAAACTTCGCGTTGGTGTTAGCGCCGGTGAGACGCTTCCAAAATCTGTGTATGATCGCTGGAAAGCAAAATACGGAATTGATCTACTCGATGGTATCGGCTCGACGGAGATGCTTCACATCTTTGTCTCAAACAAGCCCGGTGATATTCGTCCGGGCGCAACCGGTAAGGCAGTCGAAGGTTACGAAGCGAAGATCATAGACGACGATGGCAAAGAATTGCCACGGAATACCGCCGGACTACTTGCGGTAAAGGGCCCAACAGGTTGCCGTTATTGGAACAAACCCGAGCGACAAATGGGCTATGTGAAGAACGGCTGGAACGTGCCGGGTGACGTCTTCCTGCAAGACGATGATGGATATTTTTGGTATCAGTGCCGCAACGACGATCTGATAATCAGCGGTGGCTACAATGTTTCTCCTCCGGAGCTTGAAGCAGTGATCAACGAACACGAAGCCGTCAAAGAATCAGCGGTTGTTCCGAAGCCTGACGAATTGCGTGGCTCGATCGTGAAAGCCTATATCGTGCTTCAGCCCGGTCAAACTCCGAGCGACGCGCTGATCAAAGAGATTCAGGATTTCGTCAAACGCGAACTCGCACCATATAAATATCCGCGAGAGATCAGCTTCATCGATGCACTCCCCAGAACCGATACCGGCAAAGTGCAGCGATTTGTTCTCAGAGATCGAGCACGTACGGAATAAACTTAGCGAACAAGCTTTGCAAATAAACCTATTCTACTTTCGAATCAGAATGCGTGTCGTTGATACTTTGTCCGGTGTCACGATGCGCAAATAGCGTGGACCGGAAGCACCACGAAGATCGAGCTCGATCTTTTCGACCTCTCCCGAATGTGTAAAGATCAAATTTTTATGTTCGAGCGCATTCCCGAGTGCATCGAAGACTTCGATGGATCCGTCGTTCTGATAGTGTGGGTTTACCGCAAACTCTAACCAGATGTGCGAAGTCGTCGGATTGGGACTAACTCGCAACAGATCCACTAAGCCGGTTGCTGACATCGAATGCGAAATCAAGTTATCGCCGCAGCCTGGTGTGAGTGTGTAGGTCGTCGCAGCGTTCGCAAGCACACTCGTGCTCAAGCATGATGCGGTCACGCGTGAGTTTTCAATCGCAGCATGTAGAAGCGCGATGTTCGTGAAAAAAGTATCGGTTACAAACGAACGAAGCTTCACCCACCCGAGTATTCCGGCTTTGAGCACTTGAATCGCAGGCAGCGTTAGTTGCACAAACACGCTATCGTTTTTTTCAACATTGAATGTGGTTACGGTCGCACCTGCGCATTCCGTTCCGGCGAGATCCATACCTGTCGGTGTCAGTAGATCTGTTCGCAGATGGAGCGAGAAGCTAACAGTAGATGCTCCGAGCGTACACGCATCCAGCAAATATATTGGCAACTCAAAGAGAGAGCTTACCGGCCCGACCATCGCGGTATCATGCAGTGCTACACGCAACGCAGTCGGTACAATACCTGTCTGCGAAAGTGTGATCGTCGTATCATACTTCGTACCATCATGTCTGCGCAAGTGCAGTGTGAAGATCGCAGTGCGAGTGCCGAAACCTTGCGGCTGAAAAATACCTGTCAGCGAAACGGCTCCACCGGACGTGATGATCTGTGGAAGATTCGCATCGAGTGAGTAGTCACTCGAGCCGGTGCCGGAGATCGCTGCGGAATCATAAAAGAGCGTGTCGCAGGTTGTGTTCGAAAGCGTTACGGAGAATGGTGCCTGCGTGCATAGGGCTACGGAAGTAATATTCGCTGTGAGCTCGATGCGTCCTGAATCACTGACACCTTGTCCGCTGAGCACCACGGTTTTTTCACCTGCGCTTGTTTGAATGCGAAGAGTCGTGGTCGTTGAGAACGAACCGAGCGGTTGAAATTTGATCTTAATCGCTCTGGATGCATTCTGCGCGATCGTGCCGAGCAGCCCTTGCGTCAGGCTAAATCCTTTCGTCATATCATCGACGCCGATCGCGGTAACGTCGACATCACCGCAGCCAATGTTCGTCGCTGTGATCGTAAACTCTTTGCTCGAACAGGTTGATACCGATCCGAAATCAACCGGTGATGGAGTCAGCACAAGATTCGGCGCACCAGGCTTGCCGATACCTGTGATCGTGAGCGTTGTATCGAAACTCTGCACACCAAGATGTGCGTGAACTGTCACCTGCTGCCGAATCGTATCTGTTGTCGATGGATGAAACCGTACGCGAATCACTGCCGAAGAATCTGGCGAGAGCGTCTTGCCACCAGCGGCATCGAGAAATACAAACGGTGGCGCGACCGACACCGAGTCAAGCGTCAGATCGGAACATGATGTATTCCGAAATCCGATCGCAACTTCGGCTGAGTCACATGGCGAAGAGCTTATGGTTGCTTGAACCAGCTTCAATCCACGAGAGCCTGCGACACCGTTGCCTACAAGCGAAACAGAGTCCGAACTCAGATTGGAAATAAAATAGAGCGCACCGGCTTGTGCGCCAAGCGTGCTCGGTTTGAAGCGAACAAGATAACTTCTACTATTTCCTGCATCGAGCGTGATCGGACGGAACGAGGAAAGTACCGTGAATGCTCCACCGCTCGTCCGAAGTGTCGTCAGCTTGATCGGCGTGCAGCTCATATTGGTAACAGTAACTTCTCGTAGCGAATCACCTGTGCAATTATTCTCCGTACCAAAGTCGATGATGCCTGGAGCTGTTTGCGTCGTGAGTTGTAGTTTCTTGCTGGGTGTAAGTCCCTGCAAGAGAACTGTGACGGTGGTGTCTTCGGTGTAGCCGTCTTTCTGGCGAAGCCGGAGATGTATTGCGAAGGTTCTCGTGCCGATCCGCAGTGGATGATACGATAGCCTTAAACTATCCTTCAGTGATTGTGCGAAATAACTTTTTGCTCCAACTCCTCCGCGAAGGAATAGCTCGCCGATTGTATCGTCAACAAACGTAGCCGACATCAGTGTCGCTGAATCACATGCATTTAGTGACAGGCTTACGAAGACATTCGCACTATCGCAAACCGGTGAGCTGATCACGGAAGCACCGAGTTGATTGATTTGTGTAAGCTTTAGGATAGAGGGTGATAGCGTACCGTCGCCACCATCGACAGTTTTGTAAATACCACCTGCTCCATCGAAGGCATAGACAACCGCTCCGCGACCGGTGACAGAAAATCTGGTGTCGTTGTTATTGTTTGGTCCACCGACAGCAACCCAGCTCGCCCCACGATCAAGCGTACGCAATAATCCCTTGGGTGATGCAGCAGCCGTATCTTTTCCCCCTTGTGCGTATACTACACTCCTGCATCCAAGCGATCCCGATATTCCGCCGGATAGCCAATCCGATTTTCCCGACCATGATGAGACGAACGTAATTCCACCATCCGTCGATCGCATGATAGCTCCGGAGCCCTTGCCGCCTGAGTTGTCGCGCTCGCTGGCATAAAAGAATTGCCCGGAAGCAACATCAGCAAACACAGTCCACGCCTCCTGTCCCGGTGCATTTTGTGTCCAGGAATTGCCGCCATCGCCTGTTCGTAAATGCGGTGAGAGCGCAGCACACTCGGCGGAGACATAACCCGTTTGGTCATTTAGGAAATCGATTCCGAGTATTCCCCCATTGGCTGGACTGATCTGACGAAAGCTGACGCCTCCGTTGGTAGAGAGCTTGACACCTTCATATCGCTCCGTAAAAAAAACTCCACGACCCGTCTCACGAATGGAGACCGGAAACGTGGCTTGATATTGCAAGCGCCAAAATAATCCGCCATCGGTCGTGCGATAGATTCCGCTCCAACCTTGATCGTTCGCTTCTTTGATCGTCGCCCAACCGTGCTGCCGATCACGAAAATATAGATCGGTCACTTCGCCATCCAATACCGGAATAGGAAAATTTGCCTGCAACCACGTCTTACCACCATCGGTCGTGGAAAAAATATTTGCGTTGCCGCCGGAGAGGTAATTTCCGGTGCCGATAAATCCTTCATTCGCATTAAAGAAGAACGAACACGATCCGTTGCCCGGAAACTTGGCAACCTGCACCCAATGCGGTTGGGCAAACGCGTTCGTTGAAACAATACCTACGAGGCCGAAAAGCAGCGCGATGAGAGATAGCCGAAATGTTTTCATACGAGGTGTTTCCAATTTGACTCTCTCAACGAATGATAAGAACATGTTGAACTTGCATGACGACTCCGGCTTCTGTTGTCGCGCTCTTGTTCGAAGTCACCTGAACTATATATTCACCGGCAGCAAGAGCCGAAACATCAAGCATCACGCGAGCATTTGTTGTGACACTCGAAGTCATTGTAACGCGACCCATTACGTCGCGCACCACGATCTCACGGATCCGCGAAGTTTTGTCAGGCAATTCAATAGACAAGAATCCTCTTGCCGGATTTGGAAAAAGAGCAAACTGCGCTTGTACCGATGACGCTCCCACCGATGCAGTCTGCGTACCCACTCCTGCTACATTGATGAACGTATGTCCCGCGCTTGTGCCGAGCTCGAGTGCTTCGAGATAGGGTGTCTCGGCAGTTGGAGTGAATCGCACGTTGAATTTTACGGAGTCGCCGCTCTTGAGTATGATTGGAAAAGTCTTCGTATCGATTGCAAAGAGTGTTGGATTGCTTGAAACGAGACTATCAATTCTAAGTGATTCACATCCATCACTATATACGACAAGCGACTGCTGCTTCGTCGAATCCACTTTGACCTGTCCGAAGTTGAGCTTATTGGTTTTGAGCATTACGTGAGCCGGCATACTCACGCCTCGTGGAACAACCGAAAAATCGCGATATTCACTTATACCGGATTGGCTCGATCGTGTCCAAAGCCTAAGCACCGCTGAATCAAGCCCGAGCAGCTTAGCTCGGTATGAATAATTTATTGTGAGCACCTGCCCATTCGCGATTGAACCAAGCGAACCCGTCCGATTAAATATGCCGGTCGTGCGAAGCACCGTGATCGAGTCGACGAACAGCGGAACACAATCGAGATAGTTTACATGAATGCCAAATGTCGTAGTGCCGCTACCACAAATCGAACTCGTGATGCCGGTGTCAGCACTGACTGTTACCCACTGAATCACATTCGTCGTGATCGTCCCATTGACACCATCGGTAGACTCGGAAAGTGTGCCGCTGGAATCGAGCCAGAACATTGTCGCACCACGATCGAAGGTGCAGATGTGCATGAAGCGAATGGATGCGAAATTTGCCGGACCGGCTTCTTGAAAAAATTGTGCGTGCGATTGCGAACGAAGAAACGAGCCGCGCTGATAAATTGGCGCCACATAAAAAACGCCGGAGCAATCATGTGCACCAACCACTTGCCCTTGCACGCTATCGAACAAGCTTGAACATGGCTTCCACGTTTGCGCGCCATCTTTCGATTGTAGAACCGGATCACCTCCGACCATCGTCAAACCGGTAAAACGATCAATGTAAACCGAACGCGCACCTGCGGTTATTGCGGAAGTTGCCGTCCAATCGGCACCACCGTTCGATGTGCGATAGACGGTTGAACCTGCCGCTGCAACGAGATTCATGTCGTCCAGATAATCTACACCAGCGACCGTATCGGTTGCGAGAATTCCGGCGCAGTTCGTGAAGCTATTTCCATCAGTAGAAAATTTTAGCGTCTTGCCATCAACAACAAAAACGAACGAGCGGGTAGCGAGTAGCAATCGAATGTTGTTACCTGCAATCTGCTTGTTCCATTCTGTCCAGCCTTTGGTACCGCGATACAGTCCGTCATTTTTTACGGTTGCCCAGCCGGTTGTGCTATCTATTACTAGTATCGATGTGACTGTACCTGTAGTGATCTGCACTCCATTGTGTCCCGCGGCGTCCCACTTTTCGATCGTCGTTCCAGCTCCACCGATGCCGGTGAGTCCCGTGCCGGTCGGAAGAAAATCCATCGCGGTGATCGTGCGTGGGTCGAGCAACTTCCATTTTGCACGCGCAAGATCACCACCTGATATTATCAGGCATAGTGCTAAGCCAAACTGCACCAACGTAAATAATTTTTTCACAATGCAACTCTCCGACGATAACACCTGACACACAATCAATCAGGCGAGACAGGTTTTAGGGGACGCGCTCGAATTCGTGCAGCGCAATATCCATGGGAATTTCAACCTTCACAATATTGGAAGGTACACTCTTGTTACCCGCGATATCATAGGCTCGCAGATAGTACTGATACTTTCTTCCGCCGACAGCAAGATTATCCGTGTACATCGAGACGGTCACGGAATAGATATGTTTGAAGCTATTGCCTTCATCATCCGAACGCCAGACTTCATAGCCCATCACGGCTTCGTTGTCGCTCGCTTTATCCCAGTTCAAGCGAATGTTGCTGGTGCGAACGAGCACTTTGAGCGCATCGTCCGATCGCCAGACCGGAGGTTCCTTATCCTCGGAGTACGGCGCTTGAATATCCGATTTCGGCCAAAGGCCGCACACCACTTTATGAAACGTCTCGTCGAGCGCTTTGCAAACATTCCAATAGATGCACTTGACGATTTTATCGGAATCACCGATCCGAGATTTTTTCGGAAGATCAGGATCAGCAAGCAAGGCACGCGCCATTCCTATCAGATCAGCTTTGTTCGACTGCAACACTTCTTCTGCAAGTTCGGGCGATGGTATTTTACCGGTTGCAACGACTGGCGTATCATAGCCTTTTTTGCGCAGCATGTTCTTTGCGGCTTCGGCCATGTGAAGATTGTATCCATCGGGATACTCCATCGGCGGCATGCAACGATCGCCGGAATACCCTGTGTACGGATAGAGCACTTCGCCATCTTTGTGCACGGCATCTTCGAACTTGCCACCAGCCGAAAGCGAGATATAATCCACGCCGGCTTGCGCCATACGTAATGCGATCATCGCCGACTCTTCTGTCGTATAGCCGCCTTTGATACACTCTTCACCGAGGAATCGAACACCGATTGGAAAATCAGCACCCACCATCTCGCGTACTTTTTTCACTGCCTCAAGCGGCACACGCAACCGATTCTCCAGCGACTTGCCACCGTATTCATCCGCACGTTTGTTGCGCTTCGAAAGAAAACTTGAGAGCGTGTAGGCATGTGCCATGTGAAGTTCGACGCCATCAAAGCCACACTCACGTGCGCGAACTCCGGCTTGTCCGTATTGATCGATGACAAGTTGAATATCTTCTTTCGAGAGATCCTCGATCTTTTGTCTCCAACCGCTTCGAGCGATCTTGAGAAAATGTATTATCTGCGGTACTACTTTTGAGGGACCGGCATCGTGCACCTTAGATGCGAGATCTTTCAGTGCCGGAGCGAACGACTCATCACAAATCCTAAGCAGCGGTCCTGATTTCGCCGAGTGTACGGCCATCGCTTCTACAACGATCAACCCAGCTTCGCCTTTCGCAAAGCGGACATAGCGATCGGTGATGTCTTGATTCACGTATCCATCTTCACCGGATAGTCGCGTAACCATCGCCGGCAAGACAATGCGGTTCGGCAACACCATTCCATTGATCGAAAACGGCTCGAAGAGTTTTGGAAAAGATCGGGTCATCAAAGATCGAACACAACGTGCAACAACTTGGGCGAACGAGACCGCGAAACCGGCACGAGTGCCTGTTTGCGACGCTTCAAAAATAACGCTTCTTTAACAACTACGCGAAAGAAGGAGAAGTTTAGGCGAAAGTGTAGAGTCCGCAAATGACGCCTATTTGTGGACAAGAAGCTTGAGTGCGGTTTTGACAAATCCTCCGGCTCGTTCAAGAAGTGCGTGGGCGTCGGCTTTGCTGAGCTGAGCTTTCTCCATTAGGATCGCGGTCTTGACGTGATTGTTACTTTGCACGAGCAACGCGGAAGCGCGCTCATAGTCACAGCCGGTTGCGATCATGATGATTCGCTTCGCGCGCTCTTCGAGTTTGTGATTAGTTAGTTGCAGATCGACCATCATGTTCTCGTACACTTTTCCGAGTCGAACCATGACGGTTGTGGTGATCATGGTGAGCACCATTTTTTGCGCGACTGCTGATTTCATGCGCGTCGAACCCATCAATACCTCCGGCCCTACTACCGCGCAAATCGATTCATGCAAAAATGGGAATGTGATAGACGCTCTCGGATTCGTTGTGAGCAAAACTGTGTATGCACCGATTGTGTGTGCACGCTCCAAAGCCCCTAAAACAAAGGGTGTGCGCTTGCTTGCAGCGATTCCGATCACGACATCGCTTGCGTTCACTTTCAATTCGTCGATCGACTCCGCACCTTTTTCAGGTTTATCTTCGGCGAACTCTTGCGCTTTAAAAACAGCTTCTTTGCCACCCGCGATAATGGCTTGCACCATTTCGGGTTTCGTACCAAATGTCGGCGGGCATTCGGCAGCATCGATAACTCCCATGCGGCCGCTAGTCCCTGCGCCGACATATATCAATCGGCCACCAATCGGCAATCGACTCACCAATTCATCCACGACACTCGTTATGTGCGGAATTTCAAGCTCGACCGCTTCCGCTACTTTCTGATCTTCCCGATTGATCAGCTCCAGAACTTCCCTAGTCGAGAGTTCGTCCATTATCGTGGAAAGTGGATTACGTTGCTCAGTGGCAAGAGCATTCACTTCATTAAACAATGCGTCCATATTACTTTAGTTTATTAGGTAATATCTTGTAATTGTTTAATATATTTATGTTCCACGTGGAATCTGTTCGTTCTTCTGGAGCGCCATCATAAGTATTGCGATATCTGACGGTGAAACTCCCGGGAGTCGCGAGGCCTGACCAAGACTCGAAGGTTCGACTTTTAGAAAGACTTCACGGGCTTCTGCGCTGAGAGCTTTGAGGCCTGCGAACTTGAATGATCTTGGAATTGACTTCAAATCATTGTCGGCGAGTTTCGCGATCTGGTCGCGCTGCTGCTTGATGTAACCTTCGTATGAAACTTCGATGTCCACTTGTTCGATCACATCAGCTCTCGGTAAAAGAGTATCGCGAAGCTGTGAAGGTTCGGCAGATTGTAGAAATTCGGTGAAAGTGCCGTTTCCGGAGCGCATGCGGTTGCGAATGCTATCTCGTACCAGCGGTTCCCTTGAGACGACCACTCGTTCGGTGTCGATCCATTCGAGTGCTCGTTTGATCAAGTCTTGCTTTTCGGTAATGTGGGCGTACTCTTCGTCAGAGATGAGCCCAAATTGCTTTGCTTTTTTAGCAAGCCGCAGATCAGCGTTATCCTGTCTCAGAATTAGCCTATGCTCCGCGCTGGATGTGAAGAGTCGGTATGGCTCTTCTTGCACCTTGTTGATCAGATCATCGATCATCACGCCGATGTAGGCGTCACTGCGGGATAGTACAAATTCCGGCTTGCCAAGAATTTTTGCTGCAGCGTTTACGCCAGCAACAAGCCCTTGGGCCGCAGCCTCTTCGTATCCGGAGGTGCCGTTAACTTGGCCGGCGAAATATAGGCCGGAGATTCGCTTGCTCTCAAGCGTGTGAAAAAGCTGATACGCCGGAAAGTAGTCGTACTCCACCGCGTAGCCGGGGCGCAGCATTTCGACATTAGCGAGCCCGGGCATAGTTCGGAGCGCGGCTAATTGTACGGCTTCAGGAAGACTTGTCGAAAATCCGTTGACGTATACGACGTCACCATCTTCCTCTTCAGGCTCGAGGAAAATATGATGCTCTGTCTTTTCGGTGAAACGAGTGATTTTGTCTTCGATTGATGGGCAATATCGAGGGCCCTTTCCCTGAATCCGACCGGCGAACATTGGTGAATCACCAAAGCCCTTAGCTAGCTCAGCATGCGTAACAGGTGAGGTTTTCGTGATGTAACAAGCGATTGAATTCCCTGGATGAACCTTCGTTCTGGATGAGAACGGTAGCGGTATCTCGTCCCCGTCTTGCTTATCAAGTATTGAAATGTCGATACTTTTAAGCGATACCCTCGGCGGCGTACCAGTTTTGAGTCGGCTTTTGACGAGCGTAAGCGCTCCTTCAGGCTCAGTCCGTAGCGAAGCGGGCTCCTCACCGTAGCGACCGCCAGCAACCTGCTCCAATCCGGTGTGCATGACGCCATTCAGGAAAGTACCCGAACAAATCACTACCGCCTTGGCTCGAAGCCTCTCGCCATTCTTCAGAATCACTCCAACAATTGTCTCGCCGTCGATCCAGATCTTCTCAACGGTGCCTTCGACGATTATTTCTGGATCAAGTGCTCGTAATTTCCTTTGGGCGACTATCGGGTAACGACTTCTGCTTACCTGAGACCTAGGCGACCATACCGCAGCTCCCTTCGACATATTCAGCATCCGGAATTGCAACGAGCACTCGTCGGTGATCTCACCCATCAAGCCGCCCAGAGCATCTATCTCCTTCACGACCTGCCCTTTTGCCGTGCCTCCCACCGCTGGGTTGCACGAAAGCGTACCCACCATATCCGCCGACATAGAGATAAGCCGCACCTTCAAACCCATTCGATGGGCTGAAGCGGCAGCTTCAATTCCGGCGTGTCCGCCGCCAATTACTATGATATCTGCGAATAAGTGTTCCACGTGGAAACTCTAAATGGTCAAAAACGCCAATTTTGCAACAAAGACTGTCCTATCCTACAAAATCTACTTACCGATACACATCTTAAGAAAGATATGGTTCAGTGTGTCCTCAGAAATGTTGAGTCCGAGCAAAATGGCAACATCCTGAGCGGCGGAACGGAGATCCTCCGCAAGCAGGGGAAGCTCTTTAACTGTACTCGCCGACTTAATCCAATTCAATGCTCGCTCAAGAGTCGATCGCTCAGAGGTGGATATCTCCAAGCCCGACCGCCCCGACTCAAACTCAAGCAAACAAGTCGCAATCGCCGACAGCAGATTAGCCACACCTGCTCCGGTCTTGGCGGAAATAGTTAGTCCATCAGCCCATCCATCTAAGTCCCGCTTGTTATGCACCACGAGATCCGCAGATTGGGGCAGCTGATGTCTGGTCGAAGGATCCGTCAGTAGAATCGAAAGATCAGCGAGATCATTCACAGATCGACCAAGCTCAATTCCACGGGCCTCAATTGCTTCGGAAGTCTCACGCAATCCGGCGGTATCGATGATCTTAATCTTGTGATCCCCAACCCGAATAAATGCCTCCAAGTAATCTCGCGTAGTGCCAGGCACTTCGCTAACGATGCTCCGCTCGAACTCTAACAATTTATTAAACAGACTACTCTTACCAACGTTCGGTGGTCCGATGAATGCAATGGTAAAATATCCGCTATTCAACTTACGCGTCTCATTCAAGCTCAGCAGCGTACCGATCATCGCCTGGACTCGCTCAACATGTTCGGCGAGTCCCGAAATTTGTATATCATCGGACTCTCCAAAATCAATCTGCGCATTAACGAGTGCGAGACATTCGAGTATCGCTTGATAGACCTCACGAAACCGATCATACTTCTGATGAATCGCAAGCTGCGCTCCACGCAATTGGCCATTCGACTCCGAAGCGATACGCGCATGAATAATTTCAGAATCTTCAAGGGTGATCTTTCCGTGCAAAAAGGCTCGGCGAGAGAACTCACCGGACTCCGCCATTCGCGCTCCTGATAATCGGAGTAAGTCTAAGATTTGATTTGATATGAGTGGTGAGCCATGACACGTTATCTCGACAAGCTCCTCACCAGTGAATGACCTGGGGGCCCTGTAAACATTGACGATTACGTCATCGACTTCGATTCCGGCTTGGTCAACTATTGATGAATATATCGAAGTGGAGCTTCTCGCAGACCATAACACTTCAGGCTCTCGGAGTAACTTCGAAGTGAAGCGAATGGCATCATTGCCGGAGATTCGAACGATCGCCAGCGCACTCTTGAGTTCAGGAGTTGCGCTGGCTACTATCGTATCGTTCGAAAACAAGATCGACATGGCACATCATGCTAAAGCTCGAAGGGCTACTTCTTTTTACCGCCCTTTTTACCAGTGTATTGATCGCGACGTTGTTCACGAGAGGTTTGCTCCATGTTCTGCAACCTCGACATCAAACCGGGTTTTTTCTTTGGATCGACTCGCATGCTCTCAAGGCTCGGAGGCGTTGCGATCTTCGCAAGATAAAATTGCTGAGCAAGTCCAAAAATATTGAACATGAAATAATAGAGCGCGACACCAGAGGGCAGATTATTAAACATAAAAGTAAAGATGAGCGGCATCATATAGGCCATCATCTTTTGCTTCGGATCTGTCACCGTGAACATCTGCTGCAAGAGCATCGTAGCTCCAAGCAATAGCGTTAGACCGCTGAGCTGATTCCCGAGGATTGGCACCGAGCCACCAAAATGGAACAGCCCATCCGGAATAGAAAGATCATGTATCCAAAGACCAAGCGGTGCTTGGCGAAGCTGAATAACATTTCGTAAAACTGCATAAAGCGCAAATAATATTGGCATTTGCAGTACCATCGGTAGACATCCACCAGCAGGATTTACACCATACGTTCGATAGAGCTTCATCAGCTCCTCATTTTGCTTCTTTGGATCGTCCTTCATGCGCTCACGAAGCTCTGCAACCTTTGGCTGCAAGACTTGCATCTTTCGCATCGAACGCATCTGTCCCGTCGAGAGCGGAACAGTGATCAGCTTAATAAGAATGGAGAATAGAATGATCACAATTCCCCAATTACTAAAGAAGCCATGAATCCACATGAGCAACGGAAGCATCAAGTGAATACTGATGGGGCGGACAACAAAGCTCCAGCCAAAATTCATGGTGCGCTCAAGCCCGACATCCATCGCCTGAATGCGATCGTACTCCAGCGGACCGAGATAGTAATTCAACTTAATGACTTCGTCGGCTTGATGCTGCGCAGGAATTGTGACACCGACTTGATATTTCTCGATGTTGCCACCATCCTTCGCAGGTGTTGCAGTGCCCGAAAGCTGTGCTGCCGTTGCCTTTGGAGACATAGGTATCAACGCCTGAATAAAATATTGCGTACGAGATGCAACATAATCCAGATCACCATTCCACTCTTTCTTCAGCGGCTCCGTCGGCTTCGTGGCATCGATCTCTTCCGGACCACCCTTCATGCCCGCCGATGCAAGTGCTGCTGCAGATTCACTTGCAGTTTTCTGCTCTGCATACGGCAAGGCATTTTCGACGACTGCGTTATAGTGATAACCCGCAATCAAATCCTGCATGCCTTTGAGATGATACTCAATACCGACCGCATATTTGCTGGCCGATAAATGAAATATCTTTTCGATCGAGCGATTGCTATCGATAGCGTAGACAACCTTGATCTGCGCAACCTCACTATCCCTAAGCACTTGCGCACCGTTCTCGACCGTGAACGGCAGATCCTTCGTATCGATGGTTCGACCCTCGGCAACGAATTTGAGATTAACATCGCCACCATTGAACTCCTCATGATTCACGAGGTCCAGCGGCTTCTTGTCCCAGGTCTTGTACTGCTTCAGCACCCAACTACTGATCGCTCCGCCTTTCGAAGATATCTCAGCAGTATAGAGTGGAGTCTCGATTCGCTGCACACCTGCTGATAGCGGACGCCCGGCATCGAAGAGACCACCTGAATGAGGCGCGAGTTTCGCAGAATCGGTAGTAATGGCAGCTGTTGCCGTCGGTTTAGCAGGAGTCGTATCGACAGCATGTGCCGAATCCGTTGTCTGCGCAGGTGTGGTGACTGGCTTGTGCGTCTTGGGCTGATTCAGAATGAACCAACCGAGGAAGATCGCGATAATAAGCCCTATACCGATCGTTGTCGATCTCGAAGAATTCATGTAAAACTTTTCGCGGTGATGAAAATCGTACTGAACTTAGGATTCAACTTCGCTTAGTGAAGTTTGTTAGTGCGAAGCGCTGTGTGGTAAACACCCGAAATTGCACAGTCCGGCCCTGAAATCCCGGCTCGCAAACGCTCACAGCAAGGAGAAGGTTTGTTTGGCTCGTCAATGGATTCCCGGAATCGTGCGCACGAGCCCCCAAGTGTGACGGTGAAGTGGCCGCAGTCAACCAGACCCGGCCACATTAAACAAGCTACCCGCTACGCCAGAACAGCTCGCATCGGCTGCAACACTTCCTGCGGCTTGCGGAATAGAATGTGATCGTGATAATAGTGGGTAAGTAAGAAGCACAAGATCACGATATAATACGATTGATCCCAAACTAATCCTGTGTAGGATCTCGTGAGCAAGAGTACGCCCCACAAAATCAATGCTGTGGAGTTAAGCGCAATGTTAAATCCGTAATACTTCCACCAGCTCCCTGACTCAGAAAGTTTTCGAATCGCCGGTGAGGTGATCTCTCCGCGCTCCAAACGCAGACGATTGATATACCATGTGATACCAAGATACTGAAAGCTGTGCCACGTGTTGAGGCCTTGAAAAGCCACATCGAGTTCACCAAAGAACGGCGTAATAAACGTCACCGTGACGGTGACGAGTATTAGAATCGTCTTCGGATAATTTCCCTCACCACGTCTAAACTCACTGATCGTCTTTGTGACATAAAGCACCAACGAAACCGCAAAGAAGATGCTTGTCAAAATCCAAACGGCATCGATCTTCAGAAATTCCGGAAAGAAAAGATAGGCTTGTCCCACGTGGAACGTCCCGTGCACGAAACGGTACATCGCCATTGGATAAAGGGCGGAAAGCACAACAGCGTAGTCGATCATTCTCGAACGGCGGGTTTGTGGTGCACGGAGTTTGCCGCTGTAGCAATCAACGAGAAAGATGATCTGATCGAGCACGTGAATGCTGGCCCAAAAGAAGAAGAAGGTCAGCAGAAAAATAAAGTGATAGACACCAAAGTATATCACGAACGCCGGAATAATGATCGCGAGTGGTACGATAGAGGGATGCGCTTTACGAAACGTCGGCTCAAATGCGGTCCGAGTATGCGTAGCATACATGTGTGGGCCGCCAATACAAAAAGCGACAAGCACATTCACCGCATTCCGCGACATATCGGCATCCAAACCGATCGCCTTACCAACGAAGTAAGAACCGTAGGGCACAATCATCAGGAGTGCCGAAAGGGATATCCACGTCAGATCCCACCCTCGGGATTTCAGCCAAAGATCAGAGTGTGGTTTCCAGGATGAACCCGAAGTAAGTGCGTTCATAATATGGCATACGGTACAAAGATATAATTATCAACTATTAAAGAAAACAACCAGAGCTTAATACGATCAGGTACTATACAATATTGTACAGCACGAACTTAACTATAAAAACTCAAAAGTGCACTATATATTCTCAATTTTTTTCGCTTCTCACAATTTACCCCTTCTATTAGACACCGGGACGAAGCTCTAATTTCGCATCCAGACTGAGAATATACTCGGTCAATAGTTTAACGATGTGGTCAAGATCAACCAAATCCAGCACTTCGCAGGCCGAATGGAGATAACGTGTAGGTGCCGATAATACACCGATCGGAATTCCGTTTCTAACCATGGATATCGGGTCAGCATCTGTGCTCGTATTCCCGTTTTCGATATCGATCTGGAAAGGGATGGCCTGCTTCTCGGCCAACGCTACAAGTGCATTTGAAATTTTCTTGTTAGATCTGATTCCCTTACCGATTACGACACCGCCCGAGACCTTCGTCTCACCATGCAATTCTCGGCTGATACCCGGAGAATCTGTGCAAGGCATGACGTCAATAGCAATCGCTAGCGTCGGATTGAGCGCATACCCGACATTTCGAGCTCCCCAAACTCCAGTTTCTTCTTGAATCGAGCTAACACCATACACGGTAGCCTTGAGTTCGGATTTCCTAGCGTTCAGAGCGCGCATTGTCTCCGCGACAACGTACAAGCCGATTCTGTTGTCGAAGCATCTCGCGGTTGCGCGGGTACCTGCAAGTTTCTGATATCCTTCGCCAAAAACAACCGCATCACCGATCGCAATAAGTTTTTCGGCTTCTTCCCGATTCGCTGCACCGATGTCGAGCCACACATCCGAATACTTCAACTTAGCTGAATCTGTCTTCTCTTTGAGATGAACGCTCGTAATTCCAACTACACCCGGCACCAAGCCACCCGTCTTAGATGAGAGTATTCGCACTCTATGCGAAGGAAGCATGGAAGCATCGACGCCGCCCACAGCAGCTACATAAACATACCCCGCATCATTGATATACTTCACGACGAGACCAACTTCGTCTGCGTGCCCGATGATGAGGATCGATATTGCCTCGGAGCCTGGCATCGTCGCAATGTTACTTCCGTGAGGATCGATCTTGATATCCGCGACAACGGAATTTACCCGCTCGCGCCAGATCTTCTGAACATTTTCCTCATGATTTGAGGGGCCGGGACATTCGATCAGATTCTTTAGAAACAGCTCTTGCTCTTCGGTCATGTTAACATTTAGCAAACTCTCAGAACGAAAAACTCCGAAACCCCACCAGACAACGCTTTCAGGGATTTCGCAGACAGGGCATTGTAACACAGAAACAGCATTAAAGTCTCCGAAAAGGACGCTGCAAAGTTGACTGCATAATCAGAGAATTGGATCGCAGCAGTTCTGTCGAGCACAGCCCTAATCTCCATCTGGAATTAAGACTTCCACCCATGATGTTAGCGAAGCGGAGGTGGAGTACGAAATTTAATGACTTTGAGCGCCTCCAAATTCAGCCCTACGTGGCAATGCCCTAAAATTAGTTTGCTCACTCTTCTATTGTTTGGAGCCGAGCAACAAAACGATCATGCAATCCCAAGCGTCGCGGAGATCAGCACGACCATGGTTTCACAATTTCGTTGTGCCAGTCCTCTGTACAATGATGATCGTATGTATCTGCACGTTGAGTTTTCTTCCAAACGCCGGTGCTACGCAAAAGACTGCTATTGCAAGTGGGAATTGGACGAACACTTCTACATGGAACGGCGGCCTAATCCCAATTCAAGGTGACAGCGTCACGATCGGCATTGGTTTCTCCGTTACAATCGATGCCAACACTGCCTCACTCGGTCAACTGCTTTTGAAAGGCGGTACTTTGAATGGCGGCAAAGACACACTCTTTATACTCGGATCATTTACAGGCTCCGGTACATTCAATCCGGATTCCGGTGCAGTGTATTTCAATAGCCCTTCGATTCAACACATTGCAATCGGCACGATTCCGGTTTACTATGATCTGATTCTAAGCACGCAACATGATAGCGTCGCTTCAAGAGTTCTCGATCAGAGTTGTACCGTACTTCGGAATTTCACGTGTGATTTTCGACAGTCACCAACTTCGCATATCACCGGTCTCGGATCACTAACGGTTGGTGGAAGCTTTACGTATCTCGGTGATTCTACTTCGGAGTGGTTCGGAAAAATACTACTCAATGATCAGCGTGGTGATACATCGGTGTACTTACGTGTAGCGCCACCGAACGGTCCGAGCTTCGGCAAGCCGTTTCGCTTTCCGCATATCATCATTCAAAAACCGGACACGACATTTTTTGTGCGCTTCGGTTTTCCTGATTCCAATAATTTTATTGTCCCCGCAACCGATAGCCTGATTGGGGATAGCGTTTATATGACGCTTGCAGGTTTTGCACCGGATACCACAATCAGCTTGCAAGGCGGGACGCTCGATGCCGGCGCTGGTATTTTTTCGGTGCTTGGTGGTGAACGCGATGCTGCGCACGGACCCTTCGTGCATTTAGCGCAAGGCACACGTTTTCGCATGCGACGAGTAATTCCGCGAACACAACTTCCGTCCTTTGATTCAACAACTTTGCCATATATTGCTTGCGACTCCGGCAGCTCGTTCGAATATTATAACTACGGAGTCACCGATGCAAGTTTGATCATAAATAATTTGGTGCATCGGGCCTATGCAAATCTTATCGTTAGTTGTTCCACCGTCGTAGGTTTGAAATTCAATCCGGTCATCGTCGAAGGCGATCTACACATTCAACTGGGGGGTATGATAGATGCCGGCATCACACGTGGACCGCTTAAGCAAGAAGAGATTACCATTCGCGGAGATGTCTATAACGACAACACCGGTGAATCGCATTCGGTCGGCACGGGCAAAGATGGCGACGGAATGAATCTGGACAATGATCATTGGACATTCGACAAACCAAATGGCATCTCGCATTGGTACGGTCCCTCCGAGATCAATGCACTCACGGTCGATAGCACTACGACACTCTCGATCCGATTCCTAAGCGATACTGCATGTGATTCACTCTACTACGAAGGATCGATAGAAGAAAAAGGCGATCCGTGTGGCGGACGCATTCTTGGAAGACTCTTTACGATACCGGCTCGATTTGATTCGAATACTACTTCGAGCACGTTCGGCAATATTGGTCTGGATATCACAACCGGTACGTTGCCCGCGTTAGGATTCACGTATGTAGTCCGAACTTCAGGATACGATCCACCGGGTGTGTTTCTCGGAACATCAAAAGCGCATACAGTCAAACGTTACTTTCGTATCACGAACGAAGCAAGCCCACAGCACGGAAATAAAAACAGCATGACGTTTCACTACGATTGTAGTGAAGTTGTGAGTGCTGCCCGATCGGGATTAAAGTTTTGGCGAAGCACCGATAACGGATCATCGTGGGCGCTTTCGGGTGCGAATAGTTATGACCTGAATACTGGGATTGTCACCTGGGACACACTTGCAATCGGATACCCGAATAAACAGAATAGTTATCTGTGGACGCTATCTGATCAAACGGTAGATATTCCACTCTCTGTTGGACTACTCAGCTTTACGTCCAAACACGAAGTGAATCAAGTTCAGCTCGATTGGCAAACTGCCAGCGAAATTAATTCTCTCGGCTTCGAGCTCGAAAAGACGATGCATGATACAACATCACTTGTCGGTTCATGGGACAGCAACCCGCTCTACCGATCTCGCTCCGGATTCGGTGCGAAGTATCAAGTCTATGACACAACGCCGATCGAAGACAGCACAACATATCGCTTGTTCGAACGCAGCACAGATGGGGAGCGCGTGCTTCTCGCTACGAGTACACTTGCTCCGGACATCCGTAAAATTCCTACGCTGACGTCGCAGCTTCGGCTGCTGATATATCCTGCATACGGCGGCACTGAGGCGGTAGTCTGGTCGAACACAGCTCAACCGGTTACGCTCACGCTGTTCGATATGCTCGGACGGCGGCTGCTAACCAAAAGTGTAAACTCTCGCGAGAACGAAAACGTGGAGAGCCTGCTCAAAACATCCAACCTCCCAAGCGGAATCTATATACTTCGAGCCGAATCGGTGGATGGAAGGATCTCTAGGAGATTCGTGCTAGGATTTAAGTAGCGTGCCGAGCAGATCGGCTGAGAATTGATAGATTGCTATTCTTTAAGGTAGACCTATCACACTACGATTTCCCATTTTTCCCCACGGAAAGTGTGCATTATTGGTCCTTTTGAGCATTAAACGGTACATTTACAAAATAATTGCTCCAAGGTGATACGAAAGGTGATTTAATTGCTTATATTTGAAGTACCTACTTCCTATTAATCGCCATCTGGTAGAGCCCAAAGCGTGCGGGTGAGCCAATGGACAATTTGTTTGAATTGAAATAAATAAAGTTAAAAGCGTTCGGCGTGTTGCTCGTGCGTGTTTTGCTTTTTGTATTCGGAGACGATGTGTTTCTGAAGGTGAGTCGTTTGTATAAGTTTGCCTGATTTAAAAGGCATCGGCCCTTGCGTGCGGTATGTACTTCGGAGTGAGATTGCCCTCAAACTCTAAATATAAGTACATTAGCAAGAGACGGTGAGATATAGTGCGGTATATCTAAATTGGGAAGCTCTTGAAAGTGAAAAAATCTATTTCGTTGATCGGCCGTGGGCAGAAGTCTGTGCCGACGATAGTTATTGCTGCATTCGTTGTAGCGGTCCTTTGGTGCTCGCCTTCTATGGCCCAAAATAATGTTGGTATTGGTACGACAAGTCCGGCTGCATCCGCAGTTTTGGATCTTACATCGACCACCATGGGATTACTCATCCCACGTATGACGACAGTCGCAAAACTGGCAATTGCAACGCCGGCAACCGGACTGCTCGTCTATGACAACACGCTCAATACTTTCTATTACTATAACGGAACAGCGTGGGTCCCCTTTCTATCTACTTCTGGCGCGGCCGTTGGCTGGATGCTTACGGGTAACGCAGGAACCACAGCCGGTACAAATTTCCTCGGAACAACAGACCCGATCGACCTGGTCTTCAAGACGAATGCCACTGAAGGTATGCGTTTGCAGAGTGGTGGAAATCTTGGAATCGGTACGAATAACCCGACATCAGTTCTTCATACAGTCGCATCCGGAGCGAAAGTGGCTAACTATACGGGTAATCTGCTGACGAACACCGCAACAAGTTCGACTGCATCGATCACCAAGTATGGCACAGAAGTTATATCGACCGGTACATGGAATGGTACCACAGCTACGAACGTCGGCCTGCACGTTAATGCAACCGGTGGCACAAAAAATTATTCCGCAATTTTCGAAGGTGGCAACGTTGGTGTGAACACAACGGCGCCGGCAACCTATCTCGACGTCTCCGGCGATCTGGCAACTCGGTATTCCAGCTTCACGGCTTCCAATGGTGTCAATAATGATATCGCGATCGGAACATCGAGCTTCGTTCGAATCACCGGACCGACAGCCGCTTATTCTGTCGCCGGTATCACTGGTGGTGTGGATGGAAAGATCCTCGTCATTTATAATTCCACAGCACAGACGTTCACGCTGACGAATGAAGGCACAACATCGACCGCCGCGAATCGCATCACTTCACTAAGCAGCGCGGGTGATATTGTGATCTATGGCAAAGGTGCAGTCAAGATGATTTATAGCAGCTCGGATAGTCGTTGGTTGGTGATCGCATCTTCCTCCACCGTATCCAGCACCACGACCGGCGTGACAGTAAAGCGAATCTCCGCCGACGAAACATCCACGGGATCTGCGACGCTTCACAACGATACCTATCTTTTTGTACCTATCGCGGCTAATGACTCGATGAAGATCGAAGGCTATATCGATGAAAAAGAGAATACGACCGGCAAGTTCTGCAAGATCGCGTTCACGGTGCCGACAGGTTGCACGATGAATATTATGGTGCAAACAAACAACGCAGGAAGCGTGCAGCAAGATTTTCTCAAAGTGAGCGGAACAGCCACGCTCCAAATCGATTGCGATCCAACAGCGACAAAAGAGCAGGGTATCCTCTTCTTCGGTACAGTGGTCAACGGTTCGACCGCCGGCAACGTCCAGTTACAATGGGCCCAGTACACGTCCGGTGCAGACGTACTGACCTTCGCCAAGGGATCTTACATGAAAGGATCTCTGATTCGATAACCCATTTTGGCAAGTGTCAGAATGGATGTGAAATCAATACGAACGATCAGAGAACGCAGTAGAATAATTTGAGAAGGGCTTAGAAAATGTTTATGGAATACCTTAGATCATTTTTAGGAAAGAAGTCGCAACTTCCAGGGCAAATAGCACTCGCGCTCCTCGCGATATTGCTATTCGTGAAAATATCGCCCGTCGTCGCGCAGAACAGAGTTGGATTGGGCACTGTGACGCCATCGACATCCGCGATACTTGATTTGACTTCGGCAAATACCGGAATGTTGGTACCGAGAATGTCGACCGTCGCAAAGCTCGCGATCGTGAGTCCGGCGACTGGGCTTATCGTCTACGATAATACGCTGAATACATTTTACTATTACAACTCCACCGCTTGGGTACCCTTCGTATCGAGTTCGGGAGCTTCCGGTGGATGGCAAACCGTTGGTAACGCCGGAACGACGGCGGGTACGAATTTCGTCGGCACGACGGATGCACAAGATATGATCTTCAAAACGAATGCTACCGAAGGCATGCGTTTGACGACCGGATGGAACCTTGGCGTAGGCACGACAACGCCAACCTCAATTTTACACACGGTCGCTTCCGGTGCGAAGATTTTGAACTACACCGGCAATTTGCTTACGAACACCGCAACAAGTTCAACAGCCTCGATTACAAAGTACGGTACCGAAGTGCTATCGACCGGAACTTGGAATGGTACGTCCGCAACGAACATCGGACTTCACGTTAACGCAACAGGCGGGACAACAACATACTCCGGAGTACTCGAAGGAGGAAACGTCGGTGTCAATACAACGACGCCCGCAACATTCGTAGACGTCGCGGGTGATATCTCTACACGCTCTTCCACGTTCACTGCAGCGAACGGTACGAATAATGATATTGCAATCGGCACATCAAGTTTCGTACGCTTGGTCGGCCCATCTGCGGCTTACACCATAGCAGGGATCGCAGGCGGCGTAGACGGAAAAACACTTACGCTTTTTAACTCGACAACGCAAACAATCACGATCGCAAACGAGAACGCAAGTTCGACAGCGGCAAACAGAATTACAACGCTCAGCAGTCAAGGCGATATCGTTATCGCTGGCAAAGGCGGAGTCGATATGATCTATAGCGCAGCCGATAGCAGGTGGCTCGTCATCGCTTCGGCAACAACGATCTCTTCAACAACGACTGGAACGATCATCAAGCGAAAAAGTGCGGATGAAAGCGTCAACAATTCAACGACGCTGCAAAACGACAATGAGTTGTTTCTGCCAATGGCCGCTAACGACTCTATGCAGGTCGAAGGCTACATTGATGCGCAAGGTTTCTCCGGTGGTAAGGATTTTAAGATTAGCTTCTCCGTTCCAACCGGTGCAACCCTCAACATTTACGCGAATTGGAATCGGGAAGGCGATGTAGGTCAGGCCGTCTTCAAGGCAACCGGGGATGCGAGTGGAACGATCGACTACAATCCGGTTGCACCACTTGAGCAAGGTGTAATATTTTTTGGTACAGTCGTCACAGGTAACACAGCGGGAAACGTTCAACTGACATGGGCACAATACAGCGCCTCAACCACATCAAATACGTTTAAGGCCGGCTCGTATATACAAGGCACCTACATTCGCTAATTGGTAGACGGGGGCAAGAGTAGAGGCCTAAGGCTCCGTGTCTCGATTTGAACTGAGAATCTCAGTTCTGGACAAAGTTTGAGCAATGATCGGGACGTGATCTAGCGACAAAACAGATCATAACGCCCACAAATCAAGCTATTTTGAAGCGATACCGACCGGAGAGGCCTTTGGTACGGTCCTTGCTCTTGAAGCATTTTGTTGGATGGCTCCTACCATCCATGAACACAATCAACGATAGCGCTGAACTCAGGTAGAAGTTACGACCGGCCCGAGATCACAAGCGCTCTTCGACATCCGGACAGAAGTTTCTGGCTTTCTTTGCTATTCAGCCACGCATTCGTGCTACTTAGCGACGAGAGAACCCCGCTGTGTAAAAACTATAGAGGGCGCTACCTCAACAAAGTGTATTTAGCGGCTTGCCGCATATTTCCTAGATCACATTCATTACTAATTCCTTATGAAACAACTGAAGACAATTCTGTTCTGCGCGTTGCTCGCTTTCGCGATCGCTCCGACGCAGAATGCTTCGGCACAGTCGAAGAAGTGCATTAAAATCGCTGAAGATATCCGCCAAGACCAGTGCCAGCTTGCAAGAGCTCAGGCTGATCTTGCCGAGGATATGGCCCACTCGACCGCAACTTGCGGATCGCACGGAAGGAAGAACGACAAGGACATCAAAAAGGACCAAGAGAAGATCGAGAAGATCCAGTGCGATCTCAATCGTGATACTCAGGAGTTGAATCGCATCTGCGGATGTGCATGCCCACCTCCAGGACCTGTAACTCCTCCAGGACCAGAGAATCCTCCAGGACCAGAGAATCCTCCTACCCCAGAAAATCCACCAACGCCTCCATCTGGTGGTGGTGGAATCTAAGGGTGAGTTCGAAATAATTTTGAACGCACAGCATTCTTGAAACGTAAGCGTGGGCCTTGCATCAGCAGAGCCTACGCTTTTCTATTTTAACAGCTTTTCTAATCGATAAAGAAACGTTGACCAAGCGTCGCCCTCACACCGCTTGCCTCAGGCTCTATGCTTGTACTCATTTGCTATGGGATTCCCGAATTCATACAATGCCAAGAATACATTACAAAATGCAATGCAGTCGCCCTTTCCGGTATAGGTCAAAACAGTGTTAAATCCCCAATTATTAACTTTCCTCAGCTTGGCTACCTAGGTGGAACGGGGTTTGCAGAGAATCAAAGTGTAATACTCTTCTGATGGTAAGCCGGGACAACTCCTATTGTCAAAGCTTAGTCCAATTCCATCCCACGATGGCGGGTATCAGAGGGGTTTTCCTAAGATTCACATTTATTGATTCGGAATCTGAAATCACTCTATTCCGAATCTTACACCATTCGATCGCTCATTTCGGGTTTCTCCTAAGGATCCTTAAGTAGCGATAACAATTGTGTGCTACGTTTTTTGAACCGTCGGTTAGGTAACACTGCGGACAGATTCGAAAATTGGTATACACTTCTTCGTATAACTCGCATTCGCGAATTCTTTTATTGCGGTTACCAGAAATACCGCAAAACAACTTGTCTTCGAAAATGGCTAATGATGTCAGGATCGGTGTGCGCGCTAAATCTATCAGCGTAGTGCGATCACTCACAAAAACTTTCCGGTCGACTGCAGTGCTCGCGGTTCTCGGGCTCGGTGCAGTGCTTCCGAATACTAAGCTGCAGGCACAGTGCACGCCAAACGTTGGCATCGGGACGAACTCGCCGAACGCTAGCGCATTGCTCGAGCTATACTCAACCTCGATGGGCTTGCTCATTCCTCGAATGACGACCTCGCAGCGGAATCTGATTCCAACGCCGGCGACGTCACTCCTAATTTTTGACGTAACCCAAAATGGATTTTGGTACTATGACGGTACCAATTGGGTGCCGTTCACAGCGGGTTGGCAGTTGCTCGGAAATTCCGGAACGGTCGACAACGTAAATTTTCTGGGTACGATCGATAACGTTGCTCTAAACTTCCGCGTCAACAATCAACGTGCGTTTCGGATTGAGCCGAATGTTGCAAGCCCAAATATCATCGGTGGCTTCAGCGGCAACTTTGATATCACCGGATTGCGTGGTGTCACGATTAGCGGTGGTGGCGTAAGCGGCCTTGTGAATCAGGCCACATCAAGCTTCAGTACGATCGGCGGTGGAGCAAATAATATTGTTGGTGATAACCTTGGCCCCACGAGCTCGAACACCTACGCTACTGTCTCGGGCGGTCAATCGAATATCGCACAGGGCGGGTTCAGCTCTATCGTCGGTGGAGCAAATAATCTCACGGAAGTATATTATTCATCTGTTGCAGGCGGAACGGGCAACGACGCTCGCGCTGTATCGCAGACTGTCGTCGGACAGTACAACGATCCTCAGGGCATTTGCTCTTGCAATTCGTTCAACCCATTGAACCTCGCATTCATCGTTGGAGGTGGATTGAATGATCCGCAACGTTACAATTCTATGACCGTTGATTTCCGCGGCGTCCTCACACTCGGAGAAGCCGGCATCAACTCGAGCTTTAGCGCGATTCCTGAAATGCGTATCACCGGTTCTACTTCCGGGTACGTTGGCTTCAAGGCTTCGGCAAGCACAACCTCGCATACCTATACAATGCCCGCAGCGCAAGGCGCCGCCAAGAGTGTGCTCACCAATGATGGTACAGGAGTACTAAGCTGGAATGCACCAGCGACGACCACGATGGCGAAATATGCAGTCACAACTTTAGCAGGGTTCTTAGGAACAGTTAGCAATCTTGCGCTCGACACCACGAAGTCGGTGTTTCGTATCTCTGCTGCTGCACCACAGACGCTTAACTCCCTCGCAGACACCGCCGATGGTCGCTACATCACATTGATGAATGTCGGAGTCTCTGCGATCACGCTTGCAAACCAAACAGGTGCAACACCGGAATATCGTATCATCACCGGTAGTGGTGCACCTGTGCCTGTCTCAGGAGACCGGTCTGCAGTGCTGATCTATGATGGCACGACGAAGCGTTGGAGATTGATCGACAAGACACCGTAAGCGATGCCTTGCATCTCTCCCACTATACACTGATCTGATATTTTGATTCTAAGTGTTTCTGGAAACGAAGTGAAAAACCTGTCTCGAGTTGTAGTGCTTTTTGTCGCTAGCGTGCTCTGCTCTTATGCAGTGCCGCTGCATGCTCAGCTATTGACGAATAATACGTTGATCAAGGTGAATACCTGCGCAACTGTTTTTGTCGGTGGCAGCGTGCTCAATACGACATGTGGTACGATAGACAATTCGGGAACAACGACGGTTTGTGGAAACTACACGAATAATAACATCACACGTGATAGCGGGCTCATAAATCTCAACGGAGATTGGACGAACAACGCGAGCTTCGTGCGTGGATTTGGTCGTGTCCATCTCTATGGTACCAATCAGAACTTCGCCGGCACAAGTACAACGACGTTCTATGATCTCGATATCTATGGTGGAGGTGTGAAGACTCTGAACCACCCTGAGCGCGTCGATCATCAAATGGATTTCACGAACGGACTCGTTCAAACGACGCAGACAAATTTGCTGACCTTCACGGTGAACGGTTTTTGGATTAATGGTTCATCTGCGAGTTATGTGAGCGGACCGTGCGGTAAGGATTTCAATAGCACCGTCGAGTTTCAATACCCAATCGGCAAAGGCGGACGTTTCAATACCGGCGGTGTATTACCTGCAAGTTCGACTGCTTGCACATTCCGGATGGAGTATTTTAATTACTCCTTTCCGTTCGTCGATGCAGCGCACATGGGTGATTCACTCAAGGATGTTTCGAACATTCAATACTGGCACTGCGATAGAACTTCCGGCACAACGAACGCGAAGGTTCGCCTCTATTGGATCAACGGCGATTACAACGGCAAGATCGTAAACACCGATAGCTTGCTCGTTGCGCGTTGGGATACCGATACGCTCAAGTGGAAGAGTCAGGGAAAAACAAGTGTATCCGGAAATGACATCTCCGGAAATATTCTATCATCGACTTGCATCAAGTGGGGCGAATCGCCCAACGAACCTTTCACCCTTTCGGCCTATAAGGATCACGGCCTGCCTGTGGAGCTCGACCATTTCTATGCCCGCCAACAAGGCTCTCTCGTAAAGCTCGAGTGGCAAACTCGTGCTGAGCTGGATAACCTTGGTTTTGAGATCGAACGAAGATCTCTGGCAATGCCCGCCAGTATTGTTCGTACATGGGAGAAAGACCCTGCACTGCTTGCGCAGTCGGTCTATGGAGCCTCCTATGGTACGACCGACGTGCCACCGCAAGATGGCGAGTGGATCTACACTCTGTTCCAGCGCGACGTAAACGGCACGCGAACGCTTGCAGCAGAACAGACGCTGAACTATCGAACTACCGCACCTGAATCGGGAACATTGACGGCCGAGATCTACCCAAATCCGGTACTCGATAACGCACAGCTGAAACTTCACGTCCCGGATGGTTCGACGCATCTGAGCGTCCAACTCTTCGATGAAACCGGAAAAAGTGTAATGTTTTCAGAAAAAAATATTTTGCCGATTTCGTACCAAAATGTTACACTTGAGCATTTATCGCGGTTTGCTTCCGGACAGTACACACTTGTATTGTCGTCAGATCGATACAAAATCGCATATCCGCTCGTTATCGCAAAATAGTACACTTTTTCCCCACTTTTAGACACTCTCTCGAGGATGCGTCAATTAGCTGAAACCCGCTTGCATAGCGGGTTTTCTTGTGTTATATTGCAATTGTTAGAAGAAGCAAAGTCGGTTCACCCCGATTAATTTGAGTGTCTTTTGCACATGCGGTTTTAGCAAAAGCACTTCTGGTGAGCTCGATTTCTTGTGTGCTGTTTTGTTTGATTCCTATAAAAAGCTCGTGAGAACTTTACTTAAAAGTATGGTACTCGGGTGTGCATTACTCGCTGTTAACTTGGCGAGCAGTTCGCGCGCGCAGATCATAACCAACAACGGTGCAAGTGTTAAGACTACATCAGGTGCAGTCGTCTATATTGTAGGCAGCGCGAACAACGCAACAGGAACCTACGACAACACCGGCACCACAACTGTGACCGGAAGTTGGACCAATGGAGGCACAACAGCCGATAGCGGGACGATCAACGTAGCAGGTGACTGGATCAACAATGCTACCTTCACGCGCTACATTGGTACGGTCGTGATGAATGGTGGCGCACAGAATTTTTCCGGAACACAAATAACAACCTTTAACAACCTCACAATTTTAGGCGGAAACACCAAGACGCTGAACATTGCTGAGCGTGTTGATGGTATTAATGATCTAACACTCGGTATCCTCTCCACAACCCAGACCAATCTGCTGACCTATACTACCAACGGTACGTGGATCAATGGTTCGAGCACGAGCTATATAGATGGTCCTGCTGCAAAAGATTTTAACAGTGCTGTAGAATTTCGTTTACCGATCGGCAAGAGTTCACGTTTCAACACAGTTGCCATGAAGCCTAATTCGGCCACTGCAACGACGTATCGTGCGGAATATTTTTTCACGCCGTATGTCAACACGACTACGATGATCCTGCCGTTGAAGAAGATCAGCAAGATTCATTACTGGAACATCGATCGGACTTCAGGCACATCCAACGCACAGGTTCGCTTGTACTGGATCTCGGGTGATTACAATCTTGGTGGAAATAATTTGATCAACACAGCGACGCTCGAGGTTGCGCGTTGGACGGGTGCTGCCTGGA
>JBDTCS010000226.1:0-13640 GCA_039923455.1 Kapaibacterium sp. (SeqCode)
GAAAGTATGATTTTAGGATCGTTAACTACCAAGTTGTGCGATAAATATGTAGATCGCAACGATAACTGCAACACCCACCCAACACGCGGCGAAACCAAAAATATCCATCTTTGTTGGCTTCCAGAACTCCCAATTTGAGTTGGGAAAAAGTTTATCCCGCTCCACCAAACCAGGATCATCGATCCTTTTTTGCACTTCGAATGCATCCTGCTCCTGATCCGCGAGGGCTGGCGTGTGCACTCTTGCGTAAAAAACAGTGAGCGCTGTCTCGCTATTTTTGCGAGTCAAAAGGCTAACGATGAATAGTACAAAGAAGGGAATAATCAGATCAAAAAGGAAGGAAAGTGTGGAAAGCCCGGCTTTCGTAAATTGCGAAAGATCCACGCCCGTAAGGCTGATAAGCCATAATTGGAAGCGGAAAATGCCTTTGCCCTCGCGTGCCGAATGGATCTCGGCGGGGTTCGTACGAACCACCGTCTCGAAGTAAACACCCACAGGATCCTCGTGCGAAGTATGGGCGATAAGCTCTCCAACTTTCTTCGCTGTACCGATGCGAACGTCCGATTCCTTCGCTCGTACCATTGTTTGTTCGGTACTCCCCTTCGTCTCAAGCGTCAGACCTTTGTTGTGACGAAGATCGCCGATAGCCGGAATGACATTCGGAACCACGACCGTCACCATGAGTGAAAAAAGCATTTGGAAGACGACCGCTTTCGTGGTCAATCTTCGCCAAAAATAAACCAGCCAAATCGACGGACCAATGATCGTGCCGATCGAAAGAACGTACTTGAATACGACGAAGATATCATCGACGACATACGCAAAACCGATGCCGCCCATCAGCACGATCAAAATAACAAGTCGTCCGATAAATACTTGTGTGCGTTCAGTAGTCTGCGGTCGTAAAGGTAACAAAATATTTTTTGTGAACGCTGCCGACCACTCCAGACTCGAGGAAGCTTTGGACGCCATGTTAGCAGCAAGCACACTCGCGATCATGAGTCCGACAAATCCGACACCGAGCAAATCCTGCGTCATCGTACCCCAAATGAACGTCGCGTCCGATAGTTGCCCCTGATATAGTGCAACCGCGATGAGACCTGTGAGCGCCCATCCGATCATGATGAAGCGCTTCGCGAACGCTCCCGTGATCATACCCATTCGAGCCGCACTATCATCCTTGGCCGCTCCACCAATTGTAAAACTTCGAGGTGCCAGACCAACTAAATTCACGAGCACCATCGTCAGCACAAAATACCACGTGTACTCACTCGCGACGCCTGTTCCGAAAAGTTGGAACATCGCATCCGGCACGCGGGCATGCAAGCCGCTGAACCCTCCGAGCCGAGAGAGCCCCATCGGTATCAAGATGGTTGAGAGGAAAATAATCATGATACCTTGCAAGACATCCGTTACTGCCGCCGCGAAGAGTCCTCCCATGATTACATAGGCCGCAGTCACTCCTCCATAAATAAAGTAGAATGTTGTGAGATCGAGATAGGAGATCGTCCCTTTGATCTCGCCTCGCTTTGATTTGTCATGCAGCGTGCTGAGTTTTGCACTTAGCGAATCAGGCAACGGTTGTGACTTTGCGATTGCTTCGAGGCGTGTCATTTCTTTGAAGCCATCGACGCTCGCTCGTTCAGCGGTGGTGTATTCTATCGCGGGCTTGACCATCACCGCTTGCATCGTCTTTCCGGTAATCAAATAGCCGAGTGATGAACCATAGATAGCCGTGAGTAAAAGATAGACGGCGAAAAGCCCGCTCAAGAATTTTGATTCGAACCGGTGTTCGTAGATATCGCCCGGTGCAAGATAGCGGGCCCTGCGCTGCAATATCGAACTGAACCAGTAAAACGGTGTGATAAAGAGTACAATATTCTGAAACCAGACGCCCGAAAGCCCTTGCCGATAGATCTCTCGCGTGACACCCGCTGCTTGATCGGCAGAGACCATATTGCCGAAGTTCAAAAATCCCATCATCACTTTTCCAAAGCTCCGATCCGCCTGAAAGAAATCTTTCGTTGATCGTACTTTGCGCTGCATTTTCCGCCCTATCACCACCAATACGGCGAGATAGACCAAAATGATAGCCCAGTCGATGATGTGTAAGCCTAAAATATGCATACCGAAATCTACGAAGTTTTTTGGAGGCGGTCGTGCGAGAGCAGCTTTCGCCTCCTCAGGCATGGGCGGCTTTGTATCACGGAATCCTATCCGAGCATCTATTGGTTTTGTAGCCGAGGCAATTAATAATCGAAGGCAAAGATCTATGGCACAGGAAATTACGCACGAAGAACCCATCTGGACTGGCTCGCCGGAATTGCGTGGAGTAGGTACATCGCTCAAGCAATTTAATTTTCCGAAAGACGCTCGTCGGCTTGGTGCGGACTTCACGGTCGAGGAGAACACAAAGCGTCTTCTCCGATTTTTCTTGTTCGAGCGTTACGCACTCCGAGCGCTCGCCGGTTGGGCGATGGGCACTCCGGAGTTCGAGGTAAAAGTTGAATACGGCAGACACATCTATTGGCACGCAGAGGCAGGCATGAAGCTTCGTACCCGGATGACGGAGTTACGCGTGAGCGAGGAAATCACGGACGCATTTGCTGCGCCTGACATTGCCGAATTCTTTGCGGAGCTTTTGCACTCCGAGACCCCAGCACATTTTCTTTCTGCGATGTATGGAGTATTACTTCCACATATCGCAAGAGCATATCGCGAGCATGCATCGCACACCGATCAAGTTGCCGATGCACCGACCGTTCGTTTGATCAAGCAGGTCTTGAGCGATTATGACGACATGATCGGCTGGGGGAATGGTGCCATCGCAGCTTACATTGAGGGTGGATACGAGAAGCGGGAGATCAGTGCTTGGCAGTATCACGTGGAGAAGTTGTTGCGCTCATTTGGTGGAGTTACCGGGCTTGATCCGAAGGGTCCACGACCTGACCACCTTCGCTCCAATGGACGGCCACCATTTACTCGCTCCATCATCGCAACGCGAGACCTGCGCTTTAGCACGTTCGAGCACACGCACGAGTATCACATCGCCGATGAGGGAAAAATAGAATACACCTCCGAGTTTGAACAAACTCGACTCGCTCTCGTCCGAACGCAGCGAGATGAAATGGATGCCATCGAAACATTCGGCAATGTATTGTATGAGACCGTGAACGTCCCGTTCGGTTTTGATTTTGATTTGAGTCGAATCATCTGGGATGAAACTCGGCATACCGAACTTGGACATAAGACGATGGAAGCCCTCGGCTATGATCCATTCGATCTGTTGAATAGATTGCTGGGGATTAAAGTACGTGCAAAGCTTGAGGCAAAATATTCTTTCGCTGAGATTAATCTTTTTGGCGAAGCAAATATTGTGCAGGAGTGCCTCCGTTACTCGCGGGAAGCATTCGAAAAAGGTGATGACCTTACCGGGCGAGTTTTTGATTATGTGAATGCCGACGAACGCACGCATCTCGCTAAAGGCGTGCGATGGCTTAAGTATCTATTCGGCACGGATTCTGTTCAAACGATCGAAGACGAAACCAAGAAAGAAGCCGTCCGAAGATTAGTAGAGATGGGAGTTGTTGACCATGAATATGCAATGACGATCACCCATCGCGAGTTGGCAAAGATCATAGGCGAGTAATTTTTTTTCGATCGCACCGACTCCGTTTCATTCCTTGCGTTACTCAAAGTGCGATATTTGCACGGAGAGATTCATCCATTATTTTCTTCTTTACGAATGCCGAAGGTAGCCGAGACAACGATTCGCGAAACCGTTACTCCTAATTTTTCTGAAGTCTTTGCTACGCCGCGCGTCTCCAAGATGGCCGGCGGACTTATCGGCTCGGAAATATTGAAGATCGCTGCTGATGTGCGTGCGATGGTTGCGAGCGGTACAGAAGTTTGCAATTTAACTGTCGGTGATTTCAATCCGCACTACTTCCCTATCCCCGAACTCCTGAAGAAAGGGATCGAGCAAGCGCTCAATGTTGGCGAGACGAATTATCCACCCTCGGATGGAATGCCCGATCTCCGAAAAAAAGTGAAGGAGTTTTACGAGCGCGAGTTAGGACTTATTTATCCGATTGAATCGATCGTGATCACGGGCGGCGCACGTCCAGCCATATACGGGACGTACCGTGCGCTCGTCGAACCACTTGACAAAGTCGTTTATCCGGTGCCGTCTTGGAACAATAATCATTACTGCCATTTAACTGGTGCGTTCGGCATGCCGGTAGTTTGCACTGCCGAAGATTCCTTCTTACCAACTCGCGCAAAGCTCGAGCCGGAAATATCCGGTGCCAGATTGCTTGCACTCTGCTCACCGCTTAATCCAACAGGTACCGCATTTACGGAAGCGGCACTTGAGGGAATTTGTGATCTGGTGCTTGAGGAGAATGCTCGACGCGGACCGCAGGGCCGACAGTTGTTCTTGATGTACGATCAGGTGTATTGGATGCTCACATTTGGCGCTACTCGCCACGTGAATCCGGTGTCGCTTAGGCCCGAAATGGCGAAGTACACAATTTTTGTCGATGGAATTTCCAAAGCGTTTGCTGCAACCGGTATTCGTGTAGGTTGGGCTGTGGCACCACCCGATATTGCCCATAGCATGAGTAATATTCTCGGTCACGTCGGAGCGTGGGCTCCGAGAGCTGAACAAGTTGCTACAGCGCATTTGCTTCGCGATGAAGAGAGCATCGGAATTTATCATAAGCACATGATCGCCGAACTTGAATCGCGTCTCGATTTATTGTACGATGGATTGATTGCGATGCGCGACTCCGGGCATAGCGTGGATGCGATCACACCGATGGGTGCGATTTATCTCACGGCGAATTTTGGTTTGATCGGAAAAGTCACACCCGAAGGCAAGACGCTCGAGACGAACGAAGATATTCGAGTTTACCTATTGCACGCAGCAGCACTCGCGATCGTGCCGTTCCAGGCTTTTGGATATCCGGATAATACGGGTTGGTTTAGATTGTCCGTTGGTGCGGTCTCTGTGAACGAGATCAATGCAATGCTTCCCCGCGTTAAAGCTGCGATCGAACGATTGACGTAAAACTTTTGGGTGAAGACTTTTTAGTCAATACTTTGCGCTCGCGCGTTTAAGTCTATCATTGATCGCGCGACCGAGACCAAGATTCGGAACCGGCTCTGCGAGTATCAGATCGACATCTAACTTATCAAGATCGCGCAGAGCAGCAAAAAGATTTGTAGCGGCCTCGACAAGATCTCCCTTTGGTGAAAGTACTCTTTGGTTGCCATGCGGGATGCCTGCGAGTGGCGTTGTAAACCGCAATGCGGCAATCCTATCTAAGTCAAATCCTTCAGGTACACCAGTCCCCAATCGAACCGGATGCCTCGGCGCATAATGACTTTCCAAACCTCCCGGGGCCAGCAAATTTGAGGTGTGCTGTACTTGTATCCTGACCGGCCCGATCACCGATTCGATCGCTTCCTGACTCAAGCCACCAAATCTAAGTATCGTTGTCTCGCCCTCCACTTCTCCGATTATAGTTGACTCAATTCCAACCGTACAAGGTCCACCATCGAGTACGTAGCTGATTTTGGGGCCGAGTTGATCGAGCACATGCTGTGCGGTCGTTGGGCTGATGAATCCGAAAGGATTTGCACTCGGTGCTGCGAGTGGAAACGCGAGCTGAGCCAGCAATTCGAGCGTTAGAGAATGATTGGGTACTCGAATCGCGACCGTATCAAGTCCGGATGTCACGATGTCGGGAATGGAATCATGCTTCGGCAATACGAGTGTCAGCGGACCCGGCCAATATTTTTCTGCAAGCTGTTCCGCCCATTGAGGGATTTCTCGAACGTAAGCATTCAGCTTTGCGAACGATGCAATGTGGACGATCAAGGGATCAAAGCTTGGGCGATCTTTGACTTGAAATATTTTTGCGACGGCGAGGGCGTCAAGCGCATTCGCCGCAAGGCCGTACACCGTCTCTGTTGGAATTCCAACGAGTTCGCCGGTTTCAAGCAACTCCTTCGCTCGAAAAATATCGACTCCCGTTTCTGCCAATTCCTTCATGCGAGAAGTACGGGCTTAGACTTCCGCGACGATTACTCTTGGCGTCACGGCTTCCTTTCGAAGCAGCGCAGGCCAATAGGCAACGACATCGCTTGGCTTCGGCCTGCCGCCCGCAAAGCCCGTCACCGATGGAGGCCCGGTGAGGATCAGTGGCGCTATTTCTTTTCCGAAAGTCGTGATTGCAGCTTTGTCGTGTCCGCGAACAGCGAACTTCACGACAACTTCTTGCACATCATTCGGATCGGTCGGCGTCAATGGGCCGTGGCAGCTATTGAATCCGAGATACTCTGTTCGGAATTCATCGTACGTACATCCCAGATTCTTGAGCCTGCCACGAAGAATTTTGTCAGCGAGCTGTGCCTTCTCCATAGCGTCCGGCCAAGTGTAGGTGAGATTGCCGATGGCAGAATATCCATCGCTATAGGACATCGACACTTTGTAAAATTCCGTTGCAGGACGACCTTTAATACCGAAAACGCGAACACGATCTTTGCCGAGATCTTCGAGATGTATCGATGTAAAATCGGCGACGCAATCAGGTGTGATGTAATCTTGTGGATCACCAATCTCATAGAGCAATTGCTCGGCAACAGTTTGTCTTGTCACCAGACCGCCGGTCTTCGGATGTTTCGTGATGATGAACTCACCGTTCGGGTATGCTTCGGCAATCGGAAAACCGATATTGATAAAATCTTTGACCGATTTCCAATCGGCCGAAAAATTTCCTCCCGAAGATTGTGCACCACACTCGAGGATGTGCCCGGCAATCGTACCTGCCGAAAGTCTATCCCAATCGTCTGCCTTCCAACCAAATTCGTAAATCATCGGCGCGAGACTTAGTCCTGTATCGGTCGTACGACCTGTGATCACGATCTGTGCGCCTTGATTCAAGCACTCGACGATTGGCCAAGCACCAAAATACACATTTGCGCTCAGCACCTTATCAGCAACCGTCGTCACCGACTCTCCCGTCTCCATATTCTTAAGTTGATGACCCGCTCCGATGAGTTGATCGATTGAACCGAGAATATTATCCTCGAGCACGACACCAACTTTGATCTTGATGCCCTTACGACGAGCAACTTCGAAGATCGCATCACGACATCCCTCAGGATTCACACCACCACCATTCGTGATTACTTTGATATTCTTCTCGACGATGTCGGGAAGAATTGCCTCGATCACATCGACAAGATCTTTCGCATATCCCGCTTTCGGATCGCGCAGCTTCTGCTTTTGCATGATCGACATCGTTACCTCTGCGAGATAATCCATCATGAGGTAATCGATCGGCGATTCAGGGCTCGAGCGCTTTACTTGATCGATGGGGGCACGTGGTAGGTCTCCCCAAAATCCCTGTCCGGAAGCAATGCGGATCTTGTCTTTCATACGTAATTCGAATATGCTGTAAACTTTTTCTCTGTAAATATCGCTCTTTGGAGTCGAATCAGCGCTGTTAACAAACCGGAGCAGCCTATCGTTGTAAAAAAGGTGTCTCGGAATTCATGAAGATCGGAATTATTGGCCAGCCGTGCATCGACGAGATCATAGCACCCGATGGCAGCTTGCGCGCAAGTGCTCTGGGTGGGATCTTGTACTCCTATGCCGCCCTTGAAGCCGCTATGCGGACTCGCGGCAGCCGAGATAGCTTTCTCGCACTCTCCTGGAATTCGGCACCCGATCAGCATTTGCTTTCCCCTCTGTTCGAAAGATTTCAGCGTCTGGGAGATGCCGGCCTTTGGTCCACGGTGTCATTAAGCAACCGTGTCAAGCTCGTCTATGCTACCGACGCTGATCGCTCCGAGCATTGTGCAAGTATTCTGCCATCTATCACAGCTTCAGAATTGGAGCGGATTGCGCTGGATGAACTCGATGGGGTCTTCGTAAATATGATCTCAGGATTCGATATATCGCTCGATACTTTCGAATGGCTGAGTGCACGAATGACTAGCACGTATATTCATCTGGATGTCCATGCGTTGGTACTTGGTGAACTCTCCGCCAAAATTGGAATCGGTCGCGTGACCCGTGGAGTTGAATCATGGGATCGATGGATTCGCAACGCGGACACGGTGCAACTGAACGAGCTGGAAGCTCGGACACTCGCTTCGCCATCGATCACAGATGAAGCAGCATTGATACAAACCATTCGGCGCTTGGCGAGTGGGAGTTCGAACGTACGGACGAAAGGCATCATCATTACACGCGCCGAACGCGGAGCCACATATTATGATGTCACCTCGAATCATGAGTTTTCGATTCCTGTGCCGGAAACAAACATTATTGACACGACAGGTTCAGGCGATGTCTTTGGTTCGGCGTTCTTGTTTCAATTTCTCGTAACAAAGGATGCGGTGAAGGCAATGAGATTTGCTATAGAGTACGCATCGAGAAATGCCGAGATGGCTACGTTGGAGGAGTGGTTACGTTAACTAACGTTGACATCAAGCTTCGTAGTACACATTTTTGAACGCCTCTTCCGGATCGGGACCGGGAAGTTGAGAAGCATACGCAATCGCCTCTTCGATCTCTTGCTCAGCGGTTAACTTTACTTTCTGCATCTCCTTCTCAGATATTTTCGCTGACTTCATGAGTGCTTCGATCTGCTTGATCGGATCTTTCTTTTCCCACTCTTCAATCTGGGCTTTCGGTACATATTCGAAGGCATCATGCTCGGCGTGGCCACGCATTCGCATCGTAACGCATTCGATCAGGCTCGGCCCCTCGCCTCTTCGTGCGCGCCATGCAGCGTCCGTCGCCGCGAGATAAACGGCTTCGATGTTTGTACCATCGACAGTGATCCCCGGCATTCCGTAACCCGAGGCACGTAGTGAAAAATTTGGGGCAGCATTTTGCTTTGACACCGGCGTCGAATAGGCGTATTGATTATTCTCGATAATCAAAATGAGTGGTAGCTTCATCGTCGAGGCCATCATGAGACCTTCGTGCACTTCACCGACTGACGAGCCGCCATCACCGATATAATTCAGAACGATCTTTCCTGTCCCGGACAACTTTTGCGCCAGCGCCGCACCCGCAGCTACCGGTACCATCGCTCCCAAATGCGAAACGTTACCGTAGATTCTGCGCCCGACATCTGCAAAATGGCCTGTTCCATCAACACCGCGGCTCATCGCACCTTTGCGAAAGAGAAAATTCACCGCCATCTCGCGTGGCGTCATTCCTCTTACAAAGTGCGCACCGTTGTCTCGATGCATCGGAAATATTATGTCACCATCACCGAGCGACATCGCAGTCCCGACACTCGTAGCTTCGTTGCCGACCTGCGCATAGACTCCGCCGACAATCTTGGATTGTCTATAGAGATTGATAAGCGCATGGTCAAAGGCCCGTGCGAGCGACATGTTCCGATACGCGAGAAGCAGTTCAGCTTTGGTCATGTGGCAAAAATACGAAGTAAGTGATCGTTGCAATCTATTCTCCTGAATCGACACAGTCGCACTGGTTGCGTCGGAGAATGCTTAGTTGATGCCCAACCTCAAATTTCTGCGTATTTTTACATCGCTTTGAACACAAAATTTTGGCCCTAACGCCCAGCTAACTATGCGAGAATTGTACCCCGCGATCGAGCCTTATAGAACAGGCATGTTGAAAGTAAGCGATATTCATTCGCTCTATTTCGAGGAGAGTGGTAACCCGACCGGTCAACCGGTTGTGTTCTTACATGGAGGACCTGGCGGAGGCACAGACGGCTCCTTCCGTAGATTCTTCGATCCGGCGCACTATCACATCATACTCTTCGATCAGCGTGGTGCCGGCAAAAGCACACCGCATGCTTCGCTCGATGAGAATACGACTTGGGATCTCGTGAACGATATAGAACTCGTTCGCGAACATCTGGGTGTCGAACAATGGATGGTTTTTGGAGGCTCATGGGGATCGACGCTTGCGCTCGCGTATTGTGAAGAACATCCTGATCGCGTCACGCATATTATCCTTCGCGGAATATTTCTGTTGCGGAAGTCGGAGATCGACTGGCTTTATCAATTTGGTGCGAGCGAGCTCTTCCCAGACTACTGGGAGGATTATATTCAGCCGATACCACTCGCAGAGCGCGGCGATATGGTGAAAGCCTATCATGATCGTCTCATCTCAGCCAACAAGTCGGTGCAACTGGAAGCTGCGAAAGCCTGGACGACATGGGAGTGTTCAACCTCGAAACTGCTCGTCGATGCAGAACTCGTCGCTAAAGGTGAATCCGATGAATTCGCGCTCGCATTTGCGCGCATCGAGTGCCACTATTTCATCAACAAAGGCTTCATGGATGATGGGCGCTTGCTCCGGCATATTGGAAACATTCGCCACATTCCGACGGTGATCGTTCAAGGAAGATATGATGTAGTCTGCCCGACTCGCAGCGCTTGGGATCTGCATCGCGCGTTTCCCGAAGCTAAGCTTGTGATCTCCCCCGCCTCTGGTCACTCGCAGATGGAGAAAGAAAATCTTTCAGCGCTGGTCGAAGCGGCCGATTCCTTCCGAGTTTAAATTATGCGCTCGCCCGTTCGCGTTGTTTCCGATTGGTGGAACAGGCTCACTCCGTATGAAAAGGTGAGCCTTTACTTGGCCGGTGGGATCACGTTTGCGACGCGATTGATCTTTGTCATCGCTTCGCTCATGCATCATCCGGTTGCGATCGAAGTGGACAGTTATCGTTATCTTGCAATCGCAAATGATCCCGGTTGGCGAACATGGTTTAATCTGAACGACCCGGCTGGTTACCCGATACTACTCGGCATCACGTTCTCGACACTTCAATTCTATGCAGGAATACTTTTTCTGCAACTCATTCTTTCAACGCTTACAACACTCATCATTTGGGACCTGGGACGTTCACTGCTAACGGCAAAATGGAATCGCGTTTCGGCAGTGTTACTCTCGCTATCCCCTCTTCCGATGTTCTTTTCGAGTCAGCTAATGACCGAGACAAGTTTTGCATTCTTTTTTTTGTTGGCTCTGCTGCTACTTGTGAAGTTCATCACCTCGAAAGGCAGACTTGGTTGGCTTATTGTAGGGGGACTCTCGCTCAGCTATGCAACGCTCATTCGCCCGAGCAGCATCGTAACGATCCGCGTGATCGCACTCGTGCTTATTTTTCTGACGCTAAAGCGGACGATCTCCTTCCGGTACGCCCCAATTTTTATTCTGTCCTCGCTCGTCCTTTTATTCAGCTACGGACTCGGGCTCAAGATACGTTACGACTATTTTGGCATTAGTGCAAAAGGCCCTACGACACTTTCGATCTATTACGGTATTCCGATCATGCAATCTGCCGGGTTCAGCCAAGCGAAGATCGATAGCGTGATTAAAGCGCTTCCGACAGCCGAGCAATACTTGGACAAATCGCGCCCTGATCACATCGATGGTGACGAATTCGCCAAGCGACACAAAGCACTTTTTCTGACTTTACTCGCTGAGCATCCAATAGATGTTTTCAAGGTACACTTGCTTGGCGTGGCACAAATGCTTGCGTGGCCACCGGCCGGATTGTTTCAACTCTCACGGCACTTCGGTATGCTGCCTCCGGACGGGAATTTCAAGGAGATGGATTTTCAAGCGATCTTTGGGCCGATCGTAACTTTTCAATTTGGCAAAGTGACCACAATTCTTCGAGATAGACTCACAGAAACACCACTCAGCTTACTACTTTTTTGGTTTGCGACAACCGTCCTCTGGCTTTTGACGCTCGCATGTGCTATCTTTGGAACACTTGTATTCTTGTGGGACTTACTTCGCTCTCGAATCAGCCTCAAATATTGGCTCGTAGCGGCGGTGTTGTTATCGTATGTTTTTCTGATTCCGCATGTTGCAGCCGGCAGCAGATTTCGAATGCCTATAGAACCGGTATTGATTCTTATCGCATGCTATGGTGTGCAGTGGATTGCTCAGCGACGCGCCGAGCGACGCGTGAAGCCCCTTTCTGCCTGATTGTTTTTTGTGCCTGATTCTTCTTGTGTTTAACGCGCTTTGTTTTTAACGTTTGTCGTTTGCTATGAAAGTATCTTTTATTATTCCGATCTACAACGAAGAAAAGACGGTCGAGTTGATCGTCGCAGCCTTGAAAGCGCTCGAGTTAAAGGGTGTCGAAAAGGAATTGGTTCTGGTCGATGACGGCTCCTCTGATGGTACGATCGCGATACTAAAGGGCAAACTGAAAGACCAGGTTGACACGATACTCTATCATCCGAAGAATCGTGGTAAGGGTGCGGCAATCCGAACCGGTATTGCAGCCTGCACAGGTGCTTTCATCGCTATTCAGGATGCCGATCTGGAATATTCTCCGGATGATTTTCACAATCTGCTCAAGCCAATCGTCGAAGGCAGAGCGGACGTAGTTTTCGGTTCCAGATTTTTGTCGGGAAAAGAACGTCGCGTGCTTTACTATTGGCATTCAATCGGGAATAATATTCTCACGACGTTTTCCAATATCACGACGAATCTGAATCTTTCGGACATGGAGGTCTGCTATAAGATATTCCGGAGCGATCTTTTGAAGCAACTGGATCTTAAGGAAGATCGGTTCGGCTTCGAGCCGGAAGTTACCGCGAAGATCGCGCGACTCAAATGCCGCATCTACGAAGTTGGTATCTCTTACGCCGGTCGTACCTACGAAGAAGGTAAAAAGATAACTTGGAAGGATGGCGTCAGAGCGTTTTGGGTGATTCTAAAATACGCAATCGTGAAATCGTAGCAAAGCAAAAGTAGCAATACAAAAAAGCATCGAGAATTTCTCGATGCTTTTTTTCAGGCTAAATATTTTTGCCGATTGTCTTTCTCGGGTTATCCGAGGTAGCTTCTAAGCGGCTTCGAGCGACTTGCGTGGCGGAGTCTGCGAATCGCCTTCTCTTTAATCTGGCGAACACGCTCGCGTGTGAGTTGGAATTTCTCACCGATCTCTTCCAAGGTCAGAGGATGCGTATCATTAAGTCCGAAATAAAGCTCGATCACTTCCTTCTCGCGTTGCGATAGTGAGGTCAGTGCGCGTGAAACTTCGACCTTGAGCGATTCGCTCATCAGCACAGAATCCGGAGGAGTCTGTGTGGCGTCTTGCAAAACGTCGAGCAGACGATTGTCTTCACCTTGCGCGAATGGTGCATCGACCGAGAGATGTCGACCGGAGATCTTGAGCGTCTCCGAAACTTCGGCGGTTGACATCTGAAGCTTTTCGGCGAGTTCGCCTGCGGTAGGCTCACGTTCGAACTCCTGCTCTAACTGCGAAAACTTTTTGCCGATCTTATTCAGCGCTCCAACGCGGTTCAGCGGAAGTCTGACGATACGGGATTGTTCTGCGAGTGCTTGAAGGATCGACTGACGGATCCACCACACTGCATAAGATATAAACTTAAATCCACGCGTCTCATCGAACCTGCGAGCCGCTTTGATCAAACCAAGATTACCTTCGTTGATCAGATCACCGAGCGAGAGTCCCTGATTCTGATATTGCTTCGCAACCGAGACTACGAATCGAAGATTGGCCTTGACCAAAATTTCGAGCGCACGCTGTCCTTCTGGAGTGTCGGTCTTGATCTTTTTGGCAAGATCAATTTCCATTTCCGAGTTCAGC
>JBDTCS010000227.1:0-15921 GCA_039923455.1 Kapaibacterium sp. (SeqCode)
CCCGTGCCGGTGATGGCTCGCGTGGATGGGCGGACTATGCGCCGTATGATGCGATCATCGTGACCGCCGGTGCACCGGATGTGCCCGAATCTTTGACGCGCCAACTGAACCCCGCAGGTGGAAGACTAGTAATTCCCGTGGGTGATAGATCGTCGCAAAAAATGTATTTGGTGCGGAGAAACGGTGAGGCGCTCACCGGCGAAGAGCTTTCTGATTTTTCATTTGTCCCACTGATCGGTAAGGAAGGTTGGACGGGTGCCTGAGAGTCCACGTGATAATTCGGGAGATAAGCCGGAGATATTAGTCATCACCGGACCAACTGCTTCCGGCAAAACGGCGTTCGCGTTTCACTTGGCTAAAACAGATCCGTCGATCGAGATCGTCAGCGCGGATGTTCAATTGCTCTATCGTGGATTTGATATAGGTACCGCGAAGCCATCCGCAGAAGAACGCGCTCGAGTACTACATCATCTGATAGATATTCTAGATCCGAGTGAAAGTTTTAGTGCGTCCGAGTATAGCGAACAAGCACGACGAGTGATCCGTGAGATACTTGCAAGAAAAAAAACTCCGGTGATCGTCGGAGGTAGTGGACTCTACATCGATGCCATCTTTCATGGGATTCTTCAGAGCGATACGTCAAGTGACGCGTTTACCCTGGCTCGGAATCGCGTTAAAGGTGAGATCGCAACTCAAGGGTTCGAACGCATGCATGCGAAGCTGAAAGATGTTGACCCGGAATTGTATCTGCAGATTGCTCGGGAGATGAACCCACTGCGGTTGCAAAGGGCTTGGGAGTTTTATTATGCTACAGGTAAGCCGCTCGGGCAAGCCAGGAAAGAACGCACCGATGCATTCGAATATAAACCGCGAATCCATCTTATCGAGCCAATTCGCGAAGCGCTCAAGACGCGTATCGAAAATCGGATTGATGAGATGCTCGCTGCGGGTTGGATGAATGAAGTTGAGGGCTTACGAAAAAATGGTGTCACGGTAGATATGCCATCGATGCGAGCCATTGGTTATTTGGAACTTGCGAGTGTGCTCGAAGGTCAGCTTTCGCTTGAGGCAGCCAGAGAAAAGATAATTGTTCGAACTCGGCAATACGCAAAACGCCAGGTAACTTGGATGAAGCGTTACAGAACGTGAAATAATTTAACTTATGTGGATTCGACTACACAATATTCAGATCTTCGCACATCACGGTGTGCATCAGCATGAGCGAGAGTTCGGTGGAAATTTTGAGTTGGACGTAGAGGTTCGAGCTGATCTGGAGCGAGCCGCGAAATCAGACGCACTCGGTGACACGCTCGATTATACAGCCCTCTACCAAACGATCATTCGAATTTCGTCCTCGACGAAATATAATTTATTGGAGGCTTGGGCCGCACGACTAGCGCATGAGATCGTGCAACATCATCCAAGAGTCCAGGAGTGCGTTGTGCGAATTCGTAAACCGGGCGCTGCGATAGGCGGGATTCTTGATACCGTTGAAGTAGAGTATCAATTTCCCGCCGATGCCTGAGCAATTTGTGAAAGCGGAGCAGCATCAGGTTTTCATCGGACTCGGTTCAAATCTTGAGCCACGCGAAACACGCATACTCGATGCAATTCTGGAACTGGGAAAGCTGGGAGAAAATATTCGAGTGAGTTCGATCTATGAAACATCGCCTGTTGGATTTCGAGAGCAAGGCGACTTTCTGAACGCTGCACTTCTCCTGAGCACAGCGCTTGGGCCACTCGAATTGCTAAGTCGAATGCGAGAGATCGAGGAACGGCTTGGCAGAACACCACGAGCAAAATGGCACGAACGCGAGATCGATCTCGATATTTTATTCTTTGCTGATCGTGTTGTTTCGGAACCAAGATGCATAATACCACATCCGGAAATGCAAAACCGGAGATTCGTTTTGGAGCCTCTTGCCGAAATTGCCCCTAATTTTGTCCATCCGGCTTTGGGGCGTAGCGTACTCCATTTGTTGGAATCGCTCGAATCGGAAGCGGAGCACGTACTGAAAGTACGAGCTGCGAATACGATTCCGATTTCGTAGTGTGTCCAAGATGAAGTTCTGAAGCAAAAAATACCGAAGACGCTCCTTTGAACAAAGCCCGTGTAATGATTGACGAAGCCTACGCTCGAAGCCGCTCGACGAAAGATGAGATCGAGATTCCGCGCTATATCGCAATCGAAGGTGCGATCGGTGCCGGGAAGACTACGCTCTCAGAGCTCTTAGCAATTCAGTATTCTGCGCAACTCATACTCGAACGTTACGAAGAAAATCCGTTTTTGGAAAACTTCTATCAAGATCAACGCCGCATGGCGTTTCAAACGCAGGTCTTCTTTTTGCTTTCACGCTATCGACAGCAGCAAGAGCTTTTTCAGACCGATCTGTTTTACACGAGTATCGTTAGTGATTATCTGTTTGCGAAAGATCGCATTTTCGCATCGGTGAACCTGAATGAGGATGAGCTGAAGTTGTACGATCAGATCGAGCGAGCACTGGGCAAAACTATTCCGATACCCGATGTCGTGATCTATCTTCAGGCAAGCGTTGCGCAATTGGAGGAGAATATTCACAAACGTGGGCGGCCATTCGAACGGAATCTGTCGCGAAAGTATCTCGAAGATCTGGTCCACTCCTATAACGATTTCTTTTTTCATTATCGCGAGACTCGTTTGATCGTCGTGAATGCGGGTAGTCTGAATTTCATGGAGGAGCCGAGTCATCTCGATCTGCTCGTCAATGCAATCAATCGCACACCGCATCCGCCCGTGGAATACTTGAATCCCGCCGCAAGTGATACGCACTTCACGCTGGAAGGGTAAACGCAAATCCACGAAACCTTCAGAATGACTATTGCACTTTCGTTGTTCTGCTGGCTACGGATCGAGCTTTCAAATCATTATGGGTAAACTTTACGAACTGTTTTTCGTTGCGTTTTTTATTTGGTTATTGTACCGCAGGTTGGTGCATCCATTTTTGCGAGGCATTGGTGCCCCGTCACGCCCGCAGCCACCGCCAACTGCGCGACCAAACAACGCACCGCCCGCCCAAGAGCAAAAGCCAGCCTCGACGATCGACCGGACACTTGTCGAAGATGCAGACTACAAGGATCTCGATTGATCACCAAGACTCCACTGAGGTATAATCCAAAGCAATCATGCGTTTAGCTGCTATCGATCTCGGAACAAATTCCTTTCACCTTGTCATTACTGACACGAAGCCAAACGGTTCGTTTCAGGTTATCGAGAGTGATAAGGAAATGGTGCGCTTAGGTGAGACCGGCAGAGATATGAAGTCGCTCACTCCGGAAGCGATGGATCGTGGGATTGCTGCGCTAAGAAGATTTCGCGCAATTATCGCATCGCGCAAAGCGACTGTCATCAAAGCCGTCGCAACATCCGCAATTCGTGAAGCAGAGAATCGAGAACAATTTATCAGACGCGCAAGACTTGAAGCAGGATTCGAGATCGAAGTAATCTCGGGTTTTGAGGAAGGTCGACTGATTTATCTTGGGTCCCTTCAAGCGCTCCCGAACTTTTCGAAGAAGATTCTGCTGATTGATATTGGCGGAGGCTCAGCGGAATATGTGATTGGCGAACGAGGCGAGGTGAAGTATGTCAATAGCCTGAAGCTTGGTGCGATTCGCGTGAGCCATCAATACAATCTGCTTGGAAGGCCTCGCGCGATTGACATTCTGAATTGCCGGAAGCATATTTCGGGTGAGCTTGGTATGACCTTGCGAGCGATCAAATCGCAAGGCTTCAAGATCGCGGTTGGAACGAGCGGGACCATCCAGTCGATCGCAGCGATCATAGCACTCGGGCGTCCCTACAACGAGCGCGTGCAGAGTGATCGACTCAATAGCTTTAAGTTTTTTCGATCGGAAGTGCAGCTTGTAGTTGAACGGCTCATCGCCTCGCCAACTATCGAAGCACGCGCACGGATTCCTGGACTTGATGCGAAGCGAGCAGATATTATTTTGGGTGGCGCGCTCGTGCTGCTTGAATCGATGCGGGTACTGGGTATCGAGTCGATGATCGTTAGCAATTTTGCTCTTCGTGAAGGCGTGATCTACGATCAGATTCATACGCATCTCCGCAAGGGTCAGCAAGATGTCACCCGGCTACATGATATTCGTGAACGTTCAGTCCGGCATTTGGGCGAGCGAACAAATTACGAACGCACTCATGCGGATCAAGTCGCAAAACTTGCGGTGTCGTTATTTGACCGGACGCAGCGCTTGCACAAGTTGAACTCCGAGGCAAGGAGTTATTTGTACTATGCCGCTTTGTTGCACGATATCGGATATTATATCTCGCATTCGGAGCATCACAAGCATTCGTATTATATGATCAGCAATGCAGAATTGCTCGGGTTTACAAATGAGGAGATCGAGATCATCGCGAATGTGGCGAGGTATCATCGTAAATCGCATCCGAAACTCAAACACGAAGGCTTCGTAAAGCTCGCAACGGATGAGCATCGGGAGCTGGTTCGTAGGCTTTCAGCAATTTTGCGGGTTGCCGATGGGCTCGATAGAGGCCATATTGCGGCAGTTTCGAGCTTTTCGCTCACAAGCAGTCGTGCCGGGCTCAATCTGGCGTTGATGGGCAACAAAGAGACTCCACGTGGACTTACACTCGAAATCTGGGGTGCTGAGAGAAAGAAATTGCTCTTCGAGGAAGTTTTTGGAAGAGTTTTGACTTTTCAAGATATCTCTCCGAAACGGCGGAAAAAGCGCAAAGCTACCGCTATTAAACCAGGGACAAAAAAGCTTCCGAAACGCCCAACGAAGCAGAGTGCAAAGCCGAAGGCCAAAAAGGTAGAGGCGAGCCCGAAACGGAGTATAAAAAAGCGTGTTTCAAAGCAACTGCTGACAAAAGCCAAAGGCACAAGGAAGCGAAATTGAGCCGTTTTGATTGATTTTCACAATGGCATCGGGCAAAGAACGGTCGATGTTGCTAGGACTCGGAAGAGGATTGAACTGGCGGAGTGCAGAAATCGTACAAGCGCTTCAGGAGTCGAGCGATATCTCAAGAATTTTAAAAGATAGACTACTAAAAATATTGCATGCTGGAATTTATTCAAAAACTCTTCGGATCGAAGCACGATAAGGACGTACAGACTTTTCTCCCGATGGTCGACGAGATCAACGAGCACTACGCCCAACTCGCCGATCTAACCGACGACGAACTTCGTGCGAAAACGCAAGAGTTTCGTGATCGCATTAACGAAGCGATCGGTGGTGTCGTGGACGAGATCGAAGATCTTCGAGAGCAACTCAAAGAAGATATCGAGCATCACGAGCGCTTGACTATTCTAGATAAACTGACTGCTCTGAATAAGGAGCGACTGGAGCAAACCAAGACGGTCCTTGACGAATTGCTTCCGGAAGCATTCGCTGTCGTCAAAGATGCATGCCGTCGCTTGTGCGGTACAAGTTGGGTGATCGCGGGCCAGAACCTCGTTTGGGATATGATACCGTTCGACGTCCAGTTAATCGGTGGTATCGTGTTGCACCAAGGTAAGATCGCTGAGATGACGACAGGCGAAGGTAAGACACTTGTCGCAACGTTGCCATCGTATCTGAATGCGTTGCCCGGTCGTGGTGTCCACATTGTGACCGTAAACGATTACCTTGCCTCGCGTGATTCGCAGTGGATGGGTAAGTTGCACGAGTTTCTTGGTTTGAAGGTAGGCGTGATTCTGCAAAGCATGCAGCCCTTCGAGCGAAAGGTCCAGTATGCTGCTGATATTACATACGGCACCAACAACGAATTCGGTTTCGATTACTTGCGCGACAACATGGTCACGCAGGCTGAAGACATGGTGCAGCGCCCGCACAACTTCGCGATCGTCGATGAAGTAGATTCGGTTTTGATCGACGAGGCACGTACACCGCTAATCATCTCGGGACCTGTGGAATCCACCGAGCATAAGTTCGATGAGTTAAAGCCCAAGGTCGAACGACTTGTGAATTCGCAAAAAGCGCTTGTGGCAAAGTTCGTTGCCGAAGCCGAAGAAATTCTAAAATCTACGGATCCCAAGAAGCGTCAAGAGGCTGGGATTCCTCTCGTGCGGGCCAATCATGGCATGCCGAAGAACAAGCGGCTGATGAAGTTGCTCGGTGACGGCGAAATGCTTAAGCTGATGCAAGTCACAGAGCTCGAGTACATGCGCGACCAAAGTCGTAACATGCACATCATCGACGAAGAGCTTTATTTTATCGTCGAAGAAAAGAATCACAATATTGATCTGACAGAAAAAGGGCGAGATTTCCTTGCCGCAGGTGAATCTGATCGCGATCTCTTTGTGCTTCCCGATATTGCGACAGAGCTCTCGATGATGGAAACGGGAAATCTTACGATCGAAGAGAAGACCGCAAAAAAGGATGCACTGAATATTCTTTATGCTGACCGCTCTGATCGTCTGCACACGATTGGTCAGTTGTTGCGTGCCTACTCGCTCTATGAGAAAGATGTCGATTACGTGGTGCAGGAAGGTAAAGTGCTGATCGTCGATGAGTTCACCGGTCGTATTCTTCCGGGCAGAAGATATTCCGAAGGTTTGCATCAGGCCATCGAAGCCAAAGAACAAGTTGTCGTCGAGCGTGACACGCAGACGATGGCAACAGTCACGTTGCAAAATTATTTCCGCCTCTACAAGAAACTCGCCGGTATGACCGGCACCGCCGAGACGGAAGCGGGTGAGTTCTTCGAGATTTACCAACTCGATGTTGTGGTCGTGCCGACGAATAAGCCTATCGTTCGTGATGATCGCGACGACATGGTCTATCGTTCAAAGCGCGAAAAATACAACGCTGTGATCGAAGAAATTCAGGAGATGCGTAAGCAGGGTAGACCCGTACTCGTTGGTACGACTTCCGTCGAAGTTTCCGAGACTGTTGCGCGAATGCTCAAGCGTGTGGGTGTTCCGCATAACGTGCTGAACGCAAAGCAGCACGCACGTGAGGCGGAGATCATCATGAATGCCGGACTTCCGGGCGCTATCACGATCGCGACGAACATGGCCGGTCGTGGTACCGATATCAAACTTGGGCCAGGTGTACGTGAGGCAGGTGGTTTGCATATTCTCGGTACCGAGCGACACGAAGCTCGCCGTATCGATCGTCAGTTGCGAGGACGTGCAGGACGTCAGGGTGATCCGGGTTCGACACAATTTTATCTTTCGCTCGAAGATGATCTGATGCGACTCTTTGGTTCGGAGCGTATTGCAGGTATCATGCAGAAGCTCGGATTGCAAGAAGGCGAGGTCATCAAGCATTCGATGATCACAAAATCTGTCGAGCGTGCGCAGAAAAAGATTGAAGAGAACAACTTCGCAACGCGTAAGCGTTTGCTGGAGTATGATAACGTGATGAACTCGCAGCGCGAGGTCGTCTATGATCGCCGCCGTCATGCATTGCATGGGGAGCGTCTGAAGGATGAAGTCTTCGAGATGCTGGAGGAAGCAGTGGAAGAGATCACCAAATCACATTATCATCAAGGTGAGTACGAAGCACTCACAAAAGATATTCTAACCCGCTTCATGGCCGATGTACCGCTCGAACGCGAAGCGACTGCTCGAATGGGCGAGGAAGATGTTGTCCATAAGTTAGTCGAAGAGGCGAAGGCGTTCTATCAGCGTAAGGAAGATCAAGTTGGGCCTGATGCAATGGCGGGACTGGAGAGGTATGCCACTTTGCAGGTCATCGATGATCGCTGGAAAGAACATCTTCGCGAGATGGATGATCTGAAAGAGGGTATCGGACTTCGCGCATACGGACAGAAGGATCCGCTCATTGAGTACAAGCAGGAAGGTTATCGTATGTTTCAGGATATGTTGACGCTCACGCGCGACGGTATTCTCGAACTTGTCTTCAAGCTTTATCCGATGACAGTTGGCCCCGATGGCCAACCAATGGCTCCCAACCCGTCCCGACGAATGTTGCCCTCGCAAAGGGCGAGACAGTCGAGGCTTGTCGCTACGAAAGATGCGGCGCCCTCGGGAATCAGCGGAGTGATAGACGACGAAGGTATGTCCGCTCCCGTTGCCGTTCAAACCGTCCGTACAGGCCCGAAGGTAGGCCGAAACGATCCTTGCCCTTGTGGGAGTGGGAAGAAGTATAAAAATTGCCACGGAGCCCAGCAATAGGCTCGAATCTAGTTCGAATCTAATCACAGAAAATGCGATGCTTTTCCAGTGGGAGAGTATCGCATTTTCAAATTGTATCAATACGCTTCGAATTGTGTTATCTTCGAGGGAATAATTGGACACCCTTCATGCGGGAGGGTGCCTGATTGTGAGTGTTTTGCCCTTTTTAATAGCACTGTAGCTACTTCTATAGTGATTGCTTTTGTTGGCAGGAATGCGCTCGCCCGCTCTTGGACGAGGCTCGCTTCGATATTTTCAATACTATTAATTTTTGCTCCTGTGCTTCATGCGCAGACTGAGAGCAAGAACTCATACGCTGTTCGGATCAAAGAACTTTCAAGAACTGAACACTCTGTCACTTTAGAGATTGACTTTCCAACTCCGATTTTAGACACCAGTTCGGGAAGCGTTTATCTCAGGGCGCTTGCTCGGTCGTATTACAATGGTGATCCACTCGCAGGCGTAAGCATTCCCGTTCGTGCGAGTAAAGGTTCGAGTGTAACCGTGACTGCTACGGAGTTTGCAAGTCTGACTCTACCTCAAAATTTTATTCTTCGCCCTGCATTGCGCGATGCAGTTGTGGATGGAACTTCAAAGAGTATCATCCCAAGAATATCTGCGGTGCCCAACACGCGACATCTGCTTGCCGGGACCGCGTCGCTAAAATACTCGGGAAGAATGCGCGCGGTGAATATTTCATCGCTACTCGTAGGTGCATACGATCTCGATCAGGGGAATCACTCGTTGCGTTGGGTCTCGCGTATTGTTGTTCAGATCACAGATCCGGCAGGTATCGAGGCTCGCGCTTCAGCAACAAACATGGCCGAGCCATTTTCTGCGACAGCAAGCGTGTTCAGAGATCGACAGAAGTCAGCACCGACTAAGCCTGGGACGAAAGTGCTTTCGGTGGATGATGTCCAGCAAACACCCGGGCTGCGTTCGGACGATGGCAACGTGTATAAAATGTTCGTCAATCGGGACGGTATCTATCACATCACATTCGAAGACGTCAAGAATTTTGGTATCGATCCATCGACCGTCGATCCTCGAACGCTACGTATCATCTCGCAAGGTCAGCAAGTGCCCGTCTACGTCTTTGATCACCAGGACGGTCACTTCGATCCAAACGACTACTTCGAATTCTTCGGTGAAGAGAAAACACTGAAGTACAACAGCAAATTTGGTGACGAATATTACGACCCTTACACACACAACAATGTGTATTATTTGGTGTGGGGCACGCGCTACTCTGAAATTCCACAGGGTGGTGTGAAGCGAATGGTAGAAGAGTCGGGTGAGATTCGTGAAGCAGACAGATCAAAGTATACCAATCTGCGATTCGCATCGTTTCGATCACGCCTCCATTATGAGCGTGACCTTTTTTATGATAAGCTTGAGATCAGCGATCTGAACGAACTCTCGACAACGCGCGATCACTATTTCATCGGCCAGGTTCGCACTGCGCAAAGTCTTTCGGTCGATACGATCACACCGTATCCCGATCTGACGAATGGCCGCCCGATAAGTTTGCGCGTTGCGCTGCATGGTATCTCGCATTTTGACCCGGGTGCAGTTGGCGCTCACGGTGAAGCACTCGATACGGTTTCGAACGAGCAACAAGTTGCGATTAGCGTGAATGGTACGCATTTACTCTTTGGGATTTGGGATTCACAGGAAATGAAGTTCTTATCCTCGGACACGCTGTCCCAGCGTATTCTTCTTTCGCCACCGAGTCCGCAGATATTAAAATCTCAACTCGTGGGCGATAGTGCACGAGCAAGTTTTCCATTGCACGTGACATTTGATAACACGCTAAAATCGAGTGTGCTCTATTGTCGGTTTGGCATCAACTGGTTCGATCTGGATTATGATCGACTCTATGCGGCATATCAAAATCAAATTCAGTTCACGATTCCGGATCACACGCCTGCTGCACTCTATCAATTCACACTCGATAATTTTACGCGTAGCGATATTTCTATTTATCGCAAGGGTGTTTCGAAGATCTCGAATATTTTTATCGATGCTGCGAGCCCAAAGGAGAATGGCATCAAGGCGATCTTTCAGCTTAACGTAGCAAGCGATGCCGATCAGTTTTTCGCAACGGTCGATTCGTTGAAGTTGAAACCCGCTCGTTACCTCAAAGATGATTTTCAAGATCTAAAAAAGCCTGGAAATAGAGGGGCGTATCTTATTATTACGAGCCGCGACCATCTCAAGAAATTCACCAACGAGACTCCGCCGCTGAAGCGATTGCTCGATCAGCGGGCACAACAGCATGGGCTCACCGGCAAGCTAATCGACGTTGCAAATATTTATGACGAGTTTAATTTTGGTGCACGTTCGCCTGTTGCGGTTCGTGATTTTCTGAGGTACGCGTACGAGAATTGGGACGATCCACCTCGTTATGTTTTTCTCGTTGGTACCACGCATGAGGGCACGGAAGATTCCGTTGCGGGTGCACCACCGGAGCAAGTCCCTTCCGCCTATTTGCAGAGTTATAGTTTTGGCTCAACATCTTGTGATACGTGGCTATCGCTTTTGGATGGTGACGATTTGCTCCCTGATCTCGTCATCGGGCGGTTGCCCTCGACCGATATTGATCACGATGATGCCTATGTGAATAAAGTCACACGGTATGAAGCCGATCAAGATCCCGCGGGGGATTGGAAGAACAAAGCACTCTTCGTTTCCGGTGAAGCGCTCAATGGCAACGATTTTTATTCGCAGGTCGAAGATCTGTTGAAACGCGATGTTCCTTCGCGCATTGTTTCGAATCGGCTCGGTCTCGATCAGGCACCCAGACTTTATTACGGCACCGACAAAGAACTGATCGATAATATCAACAATGGTATTTCGTATCTCCATTTTATGGGGCACGGTGGTTTGGGAGTTTGGGCTGATCCGATTCCAAATACGAACCGCTCACTATTTTTGAGTTCGGATGTATCGAGATTGCACAATCTTGGTCACTATCCATTTGTGGCGAGCCTTACGTGTTTCACCGGTGCATTCGATGGCTCTACAAATGATGCGCTATTGCCGGGCTTGTTGCTTGCGCAAAATGCTGGCGCTATCGGTGCAGTGGGTACGAGTGCTTTCGGATTCCGCGATGCCGACGATCATCTCGCAGAGAGTTTGTTGCTAACAATGTTTGATACAGTGCCGGCGACGTATGGTGACAGAGTTACCGCAGCCAAGATTGACTATTATCTAGGCAACAATCCGGAAGGAAATCTTCTCGCGCCGACACTACTTTTAACGTACAATTTTCTTGGTGATCCGTTCGTCTCGCCGTTCGCGACGACGGAACGTCTCGCGTTAAATATTTCGACTCGCACTTCATCGCCTGGTGCAACTGTGACGGTGAGTGGTACCACGACAATAATTGAAGGATTAGCGAGAATAGAACTGGCCGACGCTGGTAATAATCCTCTGACGCCTCCGCATGTTATAGATAATATTCCGGTGCATGGAGGAAGTTTTTCGTTCAATGATGTTTCGCCAAGCGCAGGTTTACCAACGGCCGGCACCTATCGTGTGACGATATACTCAAGCACGAGCACACGCTTCGCACGCGCCGCGATAGATATCTCGTACTCCACAACACGCATTACCGAGCTTGATTTCGAGCCACATCCTGTCGGACCCGGAACGAGCATAGATTTTAGTAGTGCGGTGCAAGCACCGGCGGGTGTAGATTCCGTTATTGCGCAAGTTGTGATCTATCAGCAAGATCAGTTTGGAAAGTGGTTGCAGGTTGGTGGCACATCGCGTTTGAGGATGACGCTTGCATCGAGTAAGTATCATAGCACCATCAGTGGTGGTGGGCTTACGAATGGAATGTTAGTCTCGGCGAAGGCGATCGCGTATGTGACGGGCGGGTCGCCGTACGTCAGCGATTCGCTCATGCTGGTCATCGGTGCTTCGAGCGATCCTTCTGCTTTTCGTGATAACTTGCATCACAATCTTGTCGGACGTTTTCGTTCGACACCGACAGGTCTTGCGTGGCAAGAGAGGATATACAACTGGGGATCTGTGGATGCAACCGGCACTACGGCGATTCTTCGAGATACTTCGGCGAAGCTGACACTCGCGACTGTCAATCCCGCCGCAGTTCCGGCGCACGGCTTTCTCGATTTATATATGCCGATTGTGGGTAACACGCTCGACAGTGCAAAATTAGTTTTTCTTGTTCAGCCTGCTTCGGGGACTTCTGCTCTTAATTTGCGCGATAGTTCGACCACCAACGATTCTACGTACTCATTTCCAATCGCTCGTGGGGCATTCGCATATCGCAAAACTACCGGAAGCACGATCGGCGGCGTTGTGAACGAGCCGATAGATTTTGAGACGGGAAATCTGACAGTGAATCTCGCAGCCAATGCTGAAGGACAGATTGACGCCGATGTCATTAGAGTTGCGCGACTTAGTTCGCTGCCGATCTTACAGCAATATGCAGCGCAGCAGCCCGACATTCATTTCGTTACGCTGAACAGTCCGATCAAAAAATCGAGAACAGCTGGTTTCCGAATTGTAAGTGACTCGCTCGGAGCGATTCCACTCACCGGTCAGATACAAGTGAGCATTCGCATTGATCCAACGGATTCGATCACTGCGTTGCATCCAAATGATCTCTTCATTTATCATCAGGATGATCGCTCGCGTCAATGGACAATCATCCAGCCAACGCTGAGGAATGGTGATGTTCTCTCTGCGACTGTTCAGAATCTCGGCAATTTTGCGGTAGCCTACAAAACGGATCTGACTCCACCAGCAGTAGATATCACCGTCGAAGGTCAAGTGTTTCTCAATAAAGGCGATGTGCCCGACAAGCCGCACTTCAATGTGGTGATGCAGGATGCGAACGGCATTGATATCACGCCGGGCAAAACGATTGTTAAAGTAGATAATCGCGTGCTCGGAGCGACCGAGTTCGCGATGCTCGATTCGCTGCGCACACCAACAACTGCGAATCTGCATTTCGAGCCGCAGCTGACAGACGGTGCACACGCCATAAGTATACTTTCGACCGATAACAACGGCAACGCGAGCAAAGAGCAAACGCTTGAAGTGAATGTCTCGCATACCTTCCTCGTCCACACGCTCGGAAGTTATCCGAATCCGTTTAGTCTATTGATGTTCTTGGCTTATGAGATCAAAGGCATTCCGTATGCCGAAGAAGTGGAGATGAATATTTATACGGTAAGCGGTCGCTTGATTCGGTCGATGAAGTTTCCTTCCGACGATCCTACGCAAACCTTTGGATTTTTGAAAGGTGGCACAGGTGTACCGACAAGTCTGGGATATCATGAAGTCTGGTGGGACGGTCACGATGACGGTGGTGCCGATGTAGCAAACGGCGCATATTTTTATCGACTTCGAGTAAAGTCACCGGGCGATCAGAAAGAGATAACAGGAAAATTTGCACGTGTTAGGTAAGGCGAAATTGCATTGCGCGCTGCGGAAGTTGTTCCTTCGAACAGCGATGATTGCGCTTGTGCTGATTATGATCTCGGAGGCTTACGCGCAAGATTCGAAATATGCCGGCGCGTTTCTTGAGATACCTGTCGGTGGTCGTGCGCTTTCGATGGGTGGGGCTTATACCGGCATTGCAGATGATGAGTCGGCCTTCCACTGGAATCCTGCCGGTGTATCACTCATGGACCATAAGTACCTCGGTATGATGTACTCTTCAGAATTTGGAATTCCGGGTTCGGCACTTGCGAACTTCTTCCATCTCGGATTTACACTACCACTAGAGAATGTTTCGATTGCTGCGAATTGGGTACGTCTCGCCGTCGGAGATCTTTCTCATACGCCGGATTTAACGGGCATCAACATTACTGCTGAGCGCGAACGCATGGTCCGAGATGCGCTCGCCGGTTCGCAGGATCTGTTCAGTGACACCGAAGATGCATTCGTGCTCTCGATTGCTCGCGATAATAAATTTATTCTCGATTGGGGTTGGCTCTACTATGCACATCCTGTTGAAGTCCCGATCGGTGTGAACTTCAAATACATTCGCCAGAAAGTTGGTACGTTCGGGCAAGCGCAGGGGATCGGCGTCGATGCGGGTATCATGCTTCGCTTCTCCCTCGGTGATTATCTCCTAATGCCATTCTTGGGCAAGCTCGCGCTTGCCGTCAACGTGACAGATATCGGCGGCACGAAACTCGTCTGGAGCACAGAACGCCCACACACGATTCCGATGCGAATCGTCGGTGGCGCTTCGTATGCGCAAGATCTGCCGTTCATCAATACGGTTGTCACGTTAGCAGGCGATTTTACTGTCCACGAAAGTGAGAAGCCTCGGCTCGGAATTGATTTTACTTATTTGGAAAACATTTCGGTGCGTGCCGGATTAAATAAAGGTTTTTTCGCAACCGGCGCCGGATTCGTATGGGAGAAACGACTCAAAGTAGATTACTCGTTGTCATTGCACGATCTCGGGCCGGAACATCGACTCAGCTTTGGTGTTGACATTGATAACTTTCTGAAGTACGCATTCCCGGCAAAGGAATAATTCATTAGTATGATCACTCGCGCTTCTCACTCGTTCGCATTGTTCTTACTTCTCGTCGTAATGGCGGGTTGCTCAGGATGCGGCACGTCTGTCGAGCCGGGGCTTCAACCGCCCCAGCCGCGCTTTGTGGATATCTCTGTGCCTCCAGCAGCTATCGATCATGGATTCTTTGCCGATCCCGGGCAAGATTTTATAGTCATAGAATGGTACAGTAATTCACCCGACACCACCACCGGTTACGTACTCTATCGATCGAACGATGATTCGCTCAATTCGGATGGCACATTGAGAAACAGAGTGGAGATCAAGACGCTCGAGTCTCCGAATCAACTGGTAGAGCCACTCGATTCCAGCTTTATCGATTCGGTTGGCACGAAGGAGTTTGGAAAAGCTTATTATTACCAGATCGAATCGTATCATACTTCGGGCTCGAATCGAAAAACGTTTAGCAAGCCATCGACAGTAAACTTTTTCACGTTACTTCCGAAGCCGACACTCAATTCGCCGAACTCACAAAACATCGCGAAGGAGATGCTCACCTTCAATTGGAGCGATCCTGCGCACGGTGGGTTGTTTCAGGTGCTTGTGCGAAAGAACGATACGAAGGAGATCGTCTGGTCGAGTGGAAAAATATTCGAGTTCGGCACTGACACGGAAGCCGCACAATATCCAACCGATGGAAGCGCCTTGCCGCTTGAATCGGGAGTAGGCTATCAATGGCGTGTAAAAAAAGTGGGTGATCACCAAGGCGGATCATCCAACTGGCAGTTTTTTTCGATAAAATAGTGTTAGCCCCCTTGCCGGGGACGAGTTAAGTGTCATTGCTCGTGCCTCCTAACGAATCGGTTTTGCCAAGAGTCGCATCGAGAAAGTCCACACAGAGATTTATGATGTCAAAGTTTGCCAAAGGATTTGCGGTCATATTGTTAACGATGCTCGCGCCGTTTCTAAGTGCGCACGCGCAGCAAATACCGGGCACGAGTCAGCCACTTATTTCGAGCCCTAATGCCCCGATCTACAAGATCATTAAACAGGGTGAAATCGTAATCTCGGTGAATCTCTGGGGATTTGTCGGAGGTGCGGGGCACTATGACGTTGCAGCTTCGACGACGCTCATCGAATTGCTTTCGTATGCAGGAGGTCCAACGCCCCAAGCGCGCTTGACAGATATTCGCATCATACATGCTGACACGCTCAATGAGCACCGCGTCGAAGTGTTCAATCTCGAAGAGTACC